>NZ_CEXPNT010000012.1:0-22533 GCF_982709265.1 Candidatus Marivariicella framensis
GAATCGGTTCCTGTGTTATTTCCTGCAGTTATATTTATTATTAATTCAAAACTATTTCCACAAGTTCCATCATTAGCATAAGTATCTAGTTTGTATCTGTCTCCTGCAGCAATACCAGAACTGAATTGAACAGTAACCACTGATCCACTTAATGATGCAGTTGCGTTTCCACCTAGGTTAGATGTTCCAATGTCAAATGAAAGATTGTCTCCATCTGCATCAGAAAATAATTCTGTCAATGGAAAATCAAATGCTTGAGTTCCAACGGGAAAATACAACTCTGGCTGAAAACTATTTACTTCTGGGCAGACATTAGTTGCGGTAGTTGTTGTACTCGTAGATTGTTGCGTCACCATGGTAAAAGATGAAACGCTAAGCTCATTCAAGTAAGAGGAACTTGTTAAGGATATTTCTATATCAGAAATTTTATCATTAGACCAAGCAAAGCTGGTTAATAGAACGAATAAATAAAGAATTTTTTTCATAGGTAGTTTTTAGTTTCCTTTTTTTGAGCATAGTGTAGCGAACTAATATAATAAAAAAAATAAAGATGACAACGCTAAATAGGTTCTTATTTGCAGAATGCAATTAGAAAATATAAATAAATTCATAACTTTATATTAATGATTAATCACATCAATATGTATACATATGATATTTAAAATAATAGCTTTAATGTTATTTCACATTGCTGTGTTTTCTCAAACAAACACTTTAGAAAAAAAAATACTTGTTTACACCCACACCAATGGGTATGTTCATAATGAGGCTATTAAACAAGGAGTTGTGTTAATTAATGAAATTGGAAAAAATAATGGTGTTAAAGTTGTTCATTCTAAAACTCAAAAAAGTTTTAAATCTGATCAATTATTGAATTACGATGCGATAATCTTTTTATGCACTACTCTTGATGTACTTGATGATTTACAGCAAGAAAAATTTATAGAGTTTATTCACGCAGGTAAAGGATTTGTTGGAATTCATGCCGCTGCAGATACAGAATACGAATGGCCATGGTATGGCAGATTAGTTGGAGCCTATTTTGCTTCTCACCCAAAAGGCACTCCCAAGGCAACAATTCATAAAACTTCCAATAACTCTTTTTTTACCGAGCACTTAGAGGAAAAATGGGCCATAGAAGACGAGTGGTACAATTATAATTTCAGAAATCTAAACATAATTCCTCTTCTTATGTTAGATGAAAAAACATATGATGGCGGTGTTAATGGATCCAATCATCCTATTACATGGTATCATGAATTTGAAGGAGGTCGATCTTTCTATACGGGCCTAGGGCATCATGGAAAAACCTATAAAGATGAACGGTTTCAAAAGCTTTTGGAAAAAGGAATACTCTATGCAATAAATGGTCTTTAGATTATTAATCTTTATATTTTCAAAATTAATTTTCCCATCTTCTCTCCAGAGAATAATCTTAAAAATGTCTCTCTAAAATTTTCTATTCCATGGTAAATATCTTCTTTATGAATTAATTTTCCTTCTTTGATCCAGCCTGCCATTTCTATCATGGCAATACTATATTTAGGAGCGAAATCAAATACAACCATCCCCTTCATAGAAGCTCTATTAACCAATAAAGACAAATAATTTTCAGGTCCTTTGATATTTGATTTTGAATTGTATTGTGAAATTGCTCCACAAATCACAACTCTTGCATTTTTTCTTAAAAATATCAATGCTGAATCTAAGATTTCACCTCCAACATTATCAAAATACACGTCAATTCCTTTAGGGCAGTACTTTTTTATTCCCTTAGCAACATTTTCATTTTTGTAATCAATAGCTCCATCAAAACCCAATTTCTCCGTTAAGTAATTACACTTGGATTTTCCACCAGCAATTCCAACAACCCTACACCCTTTGATTTTTGCAATTTGCCCAACAATACTTCCTACTGCTCCAGCAGCTCCAGAAACTAAAACAACATCTCCTTCTTTAATTTCTCCAACTTCAAGAATTCCAAAATAAGCAGTCATCCCTGGCATGCCTAAGATTCCAATGTATGAAGACAGAGAAGATCTTGAAGGATCTACTTTGTGAAAATTTTCTCCTTTTGTAATGCAAAAATTTTGGACACCCCCCCAACCAGAAAGATAATCTCCAACTTGAAATAGAGTTTTTCCTTTTGTTTTTATGACTTTTCCTACAGAACCTGCTCGCATAACATCGCCTAACTCAACTGGAGGAATGTATGATCGAGTTTGATTCATCCAACCCCTCATTGCCGGGTCTAAAGAAATATATTCTTGAGCTATTAGCATTTCACCATCATTCAATTCTTGGATTTTAGATTCAATAAGTTCCCAAGTTTCTTTATCTGGAAGTCCCACTGGTCTCTTTTTTAAAATCTGCTGTTTATTAATCATGTCTTTCATTTATTAAAAATTTTGGGAAAGAAAACGGGAGTTTTTCTTTTGTATTTTTGATAGTTTGAATCATCTCCCCATCTATTATTTGCAATTTCTTCCAACAAATTAACCCCGCTTATTTTATTTAAAAGTAAATAAACAAAAAAGGGAGTTATGCATCCCAAATATTGAAGCCCTGAAAATGTAGGAAGTGCAATTATTGTAACCCCTATCCATAAGATTAATTCTCCAAAATAATTAGGATGTCTTGATATTGACCATAAGCCAGAACTTATGAAATTTCCTTTATTTTTTAAATTGGAATTAAATCTTGTTTTTTGAATATCTGAAATTACCTCAATAAGCCATCCAATTACCCATAATGAAACTCCTGGCAGAATAAACATAAAGCTGGTTGATTCATTTGAACTTACCATAATAATAACAGGGAGTAAACAAATAAAAACCCATAAGCCTTGAAGGACCCAGGCTATCATAAATCTAAAAAAATTTGTTTTTATTTCATCAAAACGAACATCTTTTCCGCTACGTTTTACTCTTAAAAACAAAAAGGAGCTTAGTCTAATTGCCCAGAGACTAATTAAGAATAAAGGAATTAATTTAAAAGAATAAAGCAAGTCACTCTTCGTGATTAAGCTGTAGGTTAAGAATACCAAGATTAATATAAAGGTTAGTCCTCCTGTTATATCAAAATAATGTTCAGTTTTAAAGATAAATGAAGGTAAAAATATAACTATCTGAATTCCAAAAATAATACCCCAGCTTTTTAGAGTGATTGAATTCCAAAAATCAATTCCATTTGAAATATCTCCAACTAATAATGCTAATACAAAAGAAGAGGCCAGAACTAATATTAAAAAAAGTATGCTAATAAATGTATTCTTCATTTTATGAATAAAAGTCCAATATACTTAAAAAGTAACCCTTAGTAATTAACTTTCTTGATAGACTTCTTTAAGCGCAATAGTAAAAGCTTGGACTTCAGGTAAAGTTCCTACACTAATCCTACACCAATCATAGAATGGAGGAAATGGTCTTCCTATCCTAATTCCTTTGTCTAGCATTTGTTTTCCTAATTTATCAATGTGTTTTTTAGAATGGAAGAAAACAAAATTTGTGTTAGAAGGAACGTAATCCAATCCAAGGTCATCCAATGTGTCTGTGATTAATTTCCTTCCTTGTTTTATTTTGTTCAACGAAAAATCATAAAATTCTTGATCTTCTATTGCTTTATCTGCTGCTGCTATTGCTAAAACATTACTCATCGCAACAACATTTGTTCTAATTTGTTTTGCAAGATGAGGAGGGGCTATTAAATAGCCAATCCTAAGCCCTGCTAATCCATAAACTTTAGAAAAAGTTTTTGACACAACAACATTTGCTCCTTTTCTAACCAATGTATCCATTGATGGGTATTCTGGTTCCTGAATAAAATCATAGTATGCCTCATCACTAAAAATAATTGCTTTTTTACTAGCGGAAACACAAAAATCTTCCAGAGCATTTTTAGGTATAACCGTTCCTGTAGGATTATTGGGGTTACATAAGAAAATTAGCTTTGTGTTTCCATTAATTTTATTATTTATAGCATTAAGATCATAACCCTTGTCTTCTCCAACAGGGACCCAATTGATTTTAGCTCCCCATTGCTCAGCAAAAGTCATCATAGCTAGAAAGGTAGGTTGTCCTGCAATTATTTCTCCACCACCTTGGGTGAAAGTAAGACCCGTTATTTTAAGTCCTTCGGTTGAGCCACCCGTAATTATTATACTTTCAGGATCAACTCCATGTTTTTTTGCCAATTTAACGGCAAGCGCATCTGAATAAGAATAAGGATATCTACAGCCGTGATCAAAAGCTTTAATAACCGCTTTTTTAACTAGTTCTGATGGTCCATATGGGTTTTCATTTGAGCTTAACTTTATTGTTTCTAAAAATGGTCGAGGATTAAATTTTTTAATCTCCTGGTTAGAAAGCATTAATTCTGGAGCTAATAAAAGTCCTCCTAAACCAACTGAGGAACGTAGCCAATCTCGTCTACTTTGCATAATTTCTTTATTTAATTTTCTTTTGTCTTTAATGTGGGGTATGAAACACCTAGCTGTTCCAGGTAGGTGTCATACTTTGTTTCGTCAAAGTAAAACTTCTCCAAATCTTTTCTAAATCTTCCCATTATTTGAGTGTTTAACTCAATTGGAGGAGGATCAGCAGCAGTAATCATAGGTTTATACTCTGTCTCTTTTTTCTGAATATTTTCAAAATAATCATTTGCTGAAGAAAGTAAATCAGGCTTAACCAAAAAGTCTAAAATTGTCATTGCCACAACTTTAGCTCCAGCAGTTGCTCCTTTATGAGCAATTGGAGTAGCCATCGCAATTGCATTAGACCAGTGGTGTCCTTGAAGCCCTGGGATATTAGAAGGGAACCGAAGGGTAACTGTTGGAACTGTCCATGAAACATCTCCAATATCGTCTGAACCACCACTAACCATTATTTTTGATGGTTTTCCAATTGGATATAATTCCAATGCCAATCCTTTAGTGTTATTTGATTTTACCTCTTTTTGAACTGCTTTTGCAAGAGCTTGATCTTCTTCTGACCATTCGGGCAATCCAACTTCTTCAATATTTTTATACATCGTTTCCGCTATAATCTTGTTAAAATGTCTTGGCCATGCAGTACCTACGACTCTTGATGAAACTTTCGTGTCGGTCATCAATGCGGCTCCATCAGCAATATTATTAGCATCATTATACATCTTCATAATCCCTTCATATTTAACATCTCTTAAGTAATACCAAATAGATGATTTTGAAGGAACAACATTTGGCTGATCTCCAGCATCTGTAAAAATAGAATGAGATCTTTTTAAAGGATGCAGGTGTTCTCTTTTATAGTTCCAGCCGACATTCATTAGTTCTGCCGCGTCTAAAGCACTCCTTCCTCTCCATGGAGCTCCTGCTGAATGAGCAGCCTCTCCTTCAAATGTATATTCAACAGATATAAGGCCAGTTCCTCTAGCTTGTCCCCAAGAAACTCCTAGATTGCTACTTACATGGGTAAATATACACATGTCAACTCCTTTAAATAATCCATCTCTAACAAACCATGCTTTTGAAGCAACCAACTCTTCTGCTATTCCAGGCCATAAAATTAAAGTCCCTTTAATATCTGATGACTTCATTATCTTCTGAACTGCTAAAGCAGCTGTTACATTCATTGGAATTCCTGAATTATGACCCTCGCCATGACCTGGAGCTCCATCTACAATTGGTTTATGGTATGCTACTCCAGGATATTGAGATGCTTTTGGTATACAATCCACATCACTTCCTAAAGCAATAACAGGTCCCTCTCCATTAGACCACTTGGCGAACCAAGCGGTAGGAATTCCTGAAACCCCGTAAGTTATTTCAAATCCTGATGACTCTAGAATGTTAGTTAAATATTTTGAAGATTCTATTTCATGAAATCCTAATTCAGCAAAGCTAAAAATCTTATCAATCATAACTTGGGTTTGCTTATGGTTGTCATTTACAATAGAAGCAGCCTCAGTCTTATGCTTTTTTAATTTTGATTTTGAATAATTTTTTTGAGCAATTATGTTTGATGAAAGCAATAAACATATTGTCAAGTTTAAGATATTTCGAAACGAAAAATTATTTGTTGTCATTTTTTTAGATTTAAAATCATAGTTTATCTAAAAATATGAAAAAAACATGTAATCTCTGCATATTATAAAACCTCTTGTTTAAATCATAAATGGTTATTTTGCATAAAACATTAAACTTTTATGAAAAACCTATTCATAATATTCTTTTCAGGTTTGATTGTTTACTCCTCTTTTGAGGATGAAATAATGAAAACCGATTTTAATAATTTAAACCAAATTAGTGGTGAAGAATTATTAAATAAAAGTATTTCATATCATGACCCAAATAATTCCTGGAATAACTTTAATGGGGTTATGAATATTACAATGACAAGACCAGATAAGTCTCAAAGAAATAGTGAGGTTGAAATTGATATTTTAAGATCCTTTTTTAGGTCTAAAGTTATTCAAGATGAAAATACTATTGAACAAATTGTAGAAAATGATTTGTGTAAAATAACTCTGAATGGAAAATCTACTTTTTCTGAAGATGAAATAAAAAAACATAGGTTAACCTGTGATTTTGCATTAAAAATGAGAAATTATTACACGTATCTTTATGGTTTGCCAATGAAGTTAAAGGATCCAGGAACAATTATTAATCCTACAGTAACTACTAAAAATTTTAAAGGAAAGGAGTATTTAGTTTTAACGGTAGACTATGAAGAACCTGTCGGAAAAGATCGTTGGTATTTTTATTTTAACCCTAAATCATATGCACTTGAAGTTTACCAGTTTTTTCATGAAGAGAGTGAAAATGACGGTGAATATATTTTACTTTCAGAAGAAAAAGAAATAAGTGGTATTAAAATGCCAAAAATTAGATCATGGTTTTATAATGAAAAAGATAAATTTTTAGGAACAGATACCTTAAATTAATTCTATGAAAAAAAGTCCATATTTAAAAACATTATTCCTTATCATTTTTTTGGGAGTTACAATAGTAGGGAGTATTAAAATTTATTTTAACGTAAATGATATTCCTATTTATGATATTAGACTTGCATATAACTTCATGTTTAATAAAAATAAAATTTCCCAATATGAAAATTTGTCTGAACTTTTGGGATTCAATAAAGATGATAAATTATTGATCTTGCATGCTGATGACTTAGGCTTATCTGAATCCGTTAACCTAGCTTCTTTTGATGCGCTTAGTAATGGATATGTTAACTCTGCTAGTGTAATGATTCCTGCTCCTAAAACAATTGAGGTAGCTAATTATTTTAAAGACAATCCAAATGCAGATTTAGGTCTTCATCTAACATTTACTGCAGAGTGGAAAAATTATAAATGGTCAGGCATTAGTCCTAATGACTCAATTCCATCACTAATTAATAATAAAGGTGATTTTTTTGAAAAGAAAAAGACTTTTACAATAAGAGCAAATCCATTAGATGTAAAAAAAGAATTACAAGCACAAATAGATTATGCAAAATCAATTGGAATAAATCCAACCCATCTAGATAGTCATGAAGGGGCTTTGTTTTACTCACCTGAATTTTTTAAAATTTATATTGAAGTTGGAAATAAAAATAAACTACCTGTTTTTGTGCCTCAGGTCTTAGCACCTCATTTTAATAGTGACTTTTTAAAACCTAATAATTTAGTTGTAGTAAATAAAATGTATATGGCTGACAAGAATGTTTCTTTTGAAGATTGGTCAACATATTATATTGATATTCTAAATAATCTTAACCCTGGATTAAATGAAATAATTGTTCATCTTGGCTATGATGACAATGAAATGCAGGAAATTACTTCACAAAGAATTGCTTTTGGATCAAAATGGAGAAACCTAGACTATGCAGTAGTTTCAAGTCCTGAATTTAAAAAGGTGTTAACTGATAATAACATAAAATTAGTAACTTGGAAACAAATAAAAAACCTTTTGTATCCTACTAATTAGGTTATTTTTCTAAAAGTTAGGTTAATACGATCATTAATCACTCTAGAAGTTTTTGGTATTTGATGAAGCCAATTGTGTTGCATAGATCCTGACATAATTAACAAACTCCCATGCTGAAGCATGATTTTAAACCTATCAGTTTTATTTTTTTTATGTTTTAAGTGAAAAACCCTCTCTTGACCCAAACTAACTGAACCTATGACAGGATTTACACCTAACTCTTTTTCATTATCAGCATGCCAGCCATTACTATCCTTTCCATCTCTGTAGTGGTTTAGCAAGACTGTATTAAAATCATTTATTAAAATATTACTAATTTGATTTTTTAAGTATATAAGTTCAGCAGTCATAGGCTTAGATTCCATGGTAATATTGGAATAACTATATTCATTTTTATTTATACTGTGCAAAGAAGTTAACCTAGGTTGCAAATAAGTTTTTCCAAAAACCTTGATTGGATCTTGCTGCCATGGAATAGTGTTTTTTAACTTAATAAATAATTCATCAGCTTTATTTAAATTTAAAAAATTTGGGTAATAAACTAGTTCTCCATCGGGAATATTAGGATTCCATATGTTTTGAGAATTAATTAATGGTTTACTCATAAAAAAGATGTTAATTTATAATTTTACAGATTAAAACTTTGTAGTTGTACATTACAAATATTTAAAAAAATAAACATTGTTTAAAGATGTAAAAACTAAAAATTAGTTTTTACTTTAATATTCATATAAAGTATGTCAAAAACTGAAAATAATAACATATCAATAAAAGATATTTGTTTTCTTTTGGAAAATCCAGATGAAATTAAATTTAATAATTTCACAAAAAAGAGAATTATTCGAAGCTATGAGCGTGTCCAAAAAATGGCTGGAAGCGAAAAGGCAATTTATGGAATAAATACAGGTTTTGGTCCTCTTTGCACAACAAAGGTTTCACCTAAAGAAACAAAAGCTTTACAAGAGAATCTTCTGCTAAGTCATTCTGTTGGAGTGGGAAATCCTATAGACCCAGAGCTATCAAAACTAATGTTGATATGTAAAATCCAATCTTTATCTCATGGATACTCTGGAATTCGTTTAGAGGTTTTAGATCGTCTTATTTATTTTGTTAAAAATAACCTAACTCCACTCGTCCCCGAGAAAGGATCAGTGGGAGCTTCTGGAGATCTCGCTCCACTTGCTCATTTATTCCTTCCTTTAATTGGAAGTGGTTTCTTCTGGGATGGTAAAGAAAAGGTTAAAGCAATAACTGTTTTAAAGAATCATAAATTAGAACCTTTTAATTTACATGCTAAAGAGGGGCTTGCTCTTATTAATGGAACGCAGTTCATTTTAGCTCACGCTATAAAAGCAATATCAAAACTAGATTATCTAATGGATTTAGCAGATTTAATAGCTGCAATGTCATTAGAGGGGTTTCAAGGAAGTCTTACTCCTTTTAAAAAAGAACTTCATGAACTAAGACCTTTTATTGGAAACAAAAAAGTAGCTAGGCGTATAAGAGGGTTATTAAAAAACTCGCAAAACTCAGATTCTCACAAAGACTGTGATCGAGTTCAAGATCCCTACTCTATCAGGTGCACTCCTCAAGTTCATGGCGCATCAAGAAACGCATTAAGTCATGTTCAAGAATTGGTTGTTATTGAGATTAACTCAGTTACAGATAATCCAGTAATTATTGATGATAATACTGCCATATCTGGAGGTAACTTCCATGGTCAACCTTTAGCCATTGCTCTTGACTATTTAAAAATTGCAGCAGCTGAAATAGGTAATATTTCAGATAGAAGGAGTTATTTACTGTTAGAGGGGTTACATGGCTTACCAGCCATGCTTACTGAAAATCCTGGACTTAATTCAGGATTCATGATTACGCAATACACTACTGCAGCTTTAGTTTCAGAAAATAAATCACTATGCTTTCCTTCATCTGTCGATAGCATTCCCACAGGAATGGGTCAAGAAGACCATGTTTCTATGGGGAGTATTTCTGGTCGCAAATGCCTTGAAGTTATAGATAATTTGGAAAAAATTCTTGCAATTGAATTATTACATTCTGCACAAGCATTAGAATTTAGACGTCCAAATAAATTTTCTTCAGCCATTGAAAAAACACTTACTCTAGTTCGTGAAAATGTTAAAAAACTAGAACAAGACCGAATCTTAAGTACTGATATTGAAATAATAACAGGACTAATTGAAAATCAAGCTTTTAATGTATATCCAGAGTTATGACATTTAAAGAACAAATTTTACAAGGAATCCCTCAACAACTTCCTGAACTTAAATCATTTGATTCTAGCCTAAACCCAGCACCCAAAAGAAAACAAATCTTAAATCTAAAAGAGAAAAAACTAGCTATTAGGAATGCATTAAGATATTTTCCTAAAAAATGGCATAATGATCTTAGTTTAGATTTTACAAAAGAGTTAAATGAATACGGTAGGATATACATGATTCGCTTTAAACCCAAATATTCAATTCATGCTCGTCCCTTAAATGAATATCCTGCAAAAATTGATGAGGCTAAGTCAATTATGTTGATGATTCAAAACAACTTAGATGCTAATATAGCTCAACATCCACAAGAGCTTATCACTTATGGAGGAAATGGTGCAGTCTTTCAAAATTGGGCTCAATATTTATTAACTATGAAATATTTAGCTACCATGAATAAAAATCAAACACTCCATCTTTATTCTGGACACCCAATGGGATTATTTCCCTCTTCAAAAAAATCTCCAAGACTTGTGATTACAAATGGAATGATGATTCCTAATTATTCTAAGCCTGATGACTGGGAGAGATTTAACGCTTTAGGAGTTACTCAGTTTGGTCAAATGACTGCAGGGTCATTCATGTATATTGGACCTCAAGGGATAGTTCATGGAACAACCATTACCTTAATGAATGCTTTTAGGAGGGTTTTAAAAGCAAAAGAATCTGTAAAAGGAAAAATATTTCTTACTTCAGGTCTGGGCGGAATGAGTGGTGCACAGCCAAAAGCCGCAAATATAGTTGGCTGTATATCGATAACCGTAGAGGTTAACTCATCCGCTGCAAAAAAGCGATATAATCAAGGATGGGTAGATGTTCTCATATCTAATATTAATGAACTAGTAAGCTTTGTTAAGGAAGCTCAAATAATTAAAAAAACAATCTCTATTGCCTTTATAGGTAACGTTATAGAGGTTTGGGAAGCCTTTCTAAAAGAAGATATAAAAGTAACTATTGGCTCAGATCAAACATCACTTCACAACCCTTGGTCTGGCGGGTATTACCCCATAGGTATTAGCTATGAAACAGCAAATACAATGTTAAAAGATGAGCCTTTATTGTTTAAGAAAAAGGTTCAAGAATCTCTTAGGCGACATTCAAAAGCCATAAAGCTTCATGTTCAAAAAGGAACATATTTTTTTGACTATGGAAACGCATTTTTACTCGAAGCTTCTAGAGCAGGAGGAGAAGTTTTAAATGAAGATGAAACAGATTTTTGTTATCCATCATATGTTCAAGACATATTAGGGCCAATATGTTTTGATTATGGTTTTGGTCCATTTAGATGGGTATGTGCGTCAGGAGATCCTAGAGATCTTGAAGAAACTGATAAAATTGCAAAAAATGTATTATTATCTATAAAACAAAAAGCACCCAAAGAAATCCAAGGTCAATTAGATGATAACATAAAATGGATTGAAGATGCTCAAAAGAACAAACTAGTTGTCGGATCTCAAGCAAGAATTTTATATGCTGATTCACAAGGTCGAATTGAAATTGCAAAAGCTTTTAATTCTGCTATTTCAGAGGGTAAGATCGGTCCAATTATTCTTGGGAGAGATCATCATGATGTTAGTGGAACAGATTCTCCTTATAGAGAAACATCTAATATTTATGACGGAAGTAAGTTTACTGCAGATATGGCAATACATAATGTAATTGGAGATAGTTTTAGAGGCGCAACATGGGTTTCAATCCACAATGGAGGAGGAGTTGGTTGGGGTGAAGTAATAAATGGTGGTTTTGGAATGCTCCTTGATGGCTCCAAAAATTCTGAAAAAAGATTAAAAAAATTATTGTTTTTTGATGTTAATAATGGGATAGCAAGGAGAAGTTGGGCCAGAAATAAACCAGCTATTTTTGCTATAAAAAAAGAAATGCATCGATCTAAAAATCTGAATGTAATAATTCCAGAAAGCGTAGATGATAAGCTAATAGATTCTCTGTTCAAATGAAAATTCTTTTTAAAAACATCAAAGGACTTCTTCAAACTTTAAGTAAACCCAAAACTTACTTAAAAGGCTTTGAAATGAAAAAATTGTCTCAAATTAATAACGCCTATTTATTAATTAATAATGATGAAATTATTGACTTTGGTAAAATGAATTCCTGTCCTAAAATAGAGGTAGATGAAGTTGTTGATGCTAAAGGAAAGTTTATTTTACCCACCTGGTGTGATTCTCACACTCACATAGTTTATTCAGGATCAAGAGAAGAAGAATTTGTTGATAGAATTGCCGGATCCACTTATGAAGAAATAACTAAAAAGGGAGGTGGTATTTTAAATTCTGCGAAAAAACTAAAAAAAACTTCTTTTGAGCAATTATATAAAGAAAGCTCGAAACGACTTGAGGAAGTAATGAGCTTAGGGACAGGTGCAATAGAAATAAAATCAGGCTATGGCCTTGATCTTTTAGAGGAAATTAAAATGCTTGAAGTTATTGATAAATTAAAAAAGAATTATCCTGCTTCAATTCAAGCAACTTTTCTTGCAGCGCATGCAATTCCCAGTGAATACAAAAATAAAAAAAAGAAATATGTCGATCAAATTGTAAATGAGTGGATCCCTATAGTTTCAAAAAAAAATCTTGCAAAATACGTTGATGTTTTTTGTGAAAAAGGATATTTTGAAATTAAAGAAACAAAATTAATTATAGAAGCAGGTAAAAGGCATGGATTAATTCCAAAAATTCATGTTAATCAATTTAATTCTTTTGGAGGTGTTGCTCTTTGTACTGAAATGGACTCTCTTACAATTGATCATCTTGAAGTCTTAACCAATAAAGATTTGGAAGCCATTAAAAAAAGCAATACTATGCCGGTTGCATTACCTAATTGTTCGTTTTTTCTAAAAATTCCATATACCCCTGCAAGAAAAATAATTGATCAGAATATTCCATTAGTTTTAGCTTCAGACTATAATCCAGGATCAGCCCCTTCAGGAAACATGAATTTTGTAGTATCACTAGCTTGCACTAAAATGGGGATGTCTCCAGAAGAAGCTATAAATGCAGCTACCATAAACGGAGCTCATGCCATGGGCTTATCAAAGGAGCTGGGAAGTATTACAAAAGGAAAGAAAGCAAACTTCATTATAACTAAAACTATTAAATCATATTCTATGATTCCTTATGCTTTTGGATCAAACTTAATTGAAGATGTTTACATTAAAGGAAAATCCATAAATATTTCGTGAGTAGTTTAAATAAATATTATAATCCGCCAATAAGATCAGAATGGAAAGGTCGTATTTCAAATATAGCTTCTCCCAACGAATATTGGCATGAATGTATTCATCTTCATCTTGATGGTTTAAGTAATTTGAAATCAGAATTTTTTAATAGCGATATCGGTCTTTTAGGTTACGCTAGTGATGAAGGGGTTAAAAGAAATAAGGGGAGGAAAGGAGCTGTAAATGGTCCAAAAGAAATCAGAAAACAATTAGGAAAATTATCTGCTCACTTTTCTGGGAAAAAAATCACAGATTATGGGACAGTAATTAGTCATCAAGGTAACATGGAGGTTGCTCAAAGGGTTTATTCAGGTATAATAAATGAAATTATTAAATCTGGTCAATTAAGTATTGGAATTGGAGGAGGTCACGATCTAGCATATGGACATTTTTGTGGTATACATAAAGCTATTAAAAACTCTAAAATTGGAATCATAAATTTCGATGCACACTTTGATTTAAGACCACCCATAGAAAACTCAAATTCAGGCACTCCTTTTTATCAAATATTGAACGAGTTTAAAAATGATGTTAGGTATTTGGCGGTAGGTATTCAAAAATTTTCAAATCCAAACTCACTATATAAAATAGCATCTGACATTAAGGCTAATTATATATCAAATGAAGATTGCACATTAATCAATCTCAATCATATTTATAAGGTTATAGATGAATACTTTAAAGATTACAAACACCTTTATGTTAGTATAGATCTAGATGGCTTTGCTTCCTCTCATGCTCCCGGAGTTAGTGCGCCAGGTCCTTTTGGGTTTTCAACTCATTTCTTTAGATGTGTTTTTGAATATATTTTAAAAACAAAAAAAGTCGTAGCTATTGACATAGTTGAGCTTAATCCAGATTATGATGTTGACTCTATTACCGCTAAACTTGCTGCTCAAATAGTCGATATTGCTGTCACCAAATAATGATTATTTGAAAAATTTCATTTTTTTTATCTTCTTCTTGCTTAATACTAATTACATTTAGCCGACAGGAAATAGTTATACCTAGAACAATAACTGCTAATTCTAGTGTGTCTTTAAATATATTTTATATGAAAAATTTACTTTTTTGCTTTCTAATTTTAATAACTAATTTTTGTTTTAGTCAAGGTATTGAAAGGATAAACAGTCCTGAGCATATAAAAAACAACAGTCCATTTTCTGAAGCAAGCATAGTTAATGGTGTAATTTACCTTTCTGGAGAAATTGGAACTCTACCAAATGGAAAATTAATTGAGGGAGGAATTACAGCAGAGACTCGACAAATACTTGTGAATATTAAGAGCACTCTAAATCGAATGGGGTCCTCAATGGATGATGTTTTTAAATGCACCTGTATGCTTTCTGATATATCTGAGTGGGGAGAAATGAGTGCTGAATATGTTAAACATTTTAAAAAAGATAAGCTTCCAGCTAGAAGTGCTTTTGCAGGAAGTGGTTTAGCTTTAAATGCAAAATTAGAAATAGAATGTATGGCTTTAAAAAACTAAGGAAATGAAATTTTCTGATTGGTTCGGAAATATAAATAAAGTACAAGAAAGGCTTGATAAAGTTTTACAAATTTATTTGGAAGATCCTGAAGGAAATTGGATTAAATAAATCAAAAGTCAAATTAGTTTAAATGAAAGAATTAAAGCTTTTAATTATAATTACAAATAGTACAATTTTGTTTTTTTTCAGTTTTTATCTTTTAAAATGGGAGCCAACAATAATTGGAGTTTTCAAAGAGTTACTCATTCTTCCCTGTTTTTTAATTCAATTTATTTTAGCTGTTTATATATTAATTAAATTATTAACTAAAAAAATAAAATTGGGTATTTACACTCTCGTTCATTTAATTTCAACTTTGTTATTAATACTTTCTTTCAGTTATAAATAATTAAAATTAGTTACTAAAAAACAATCTTTACTTTACTGAAATTAGGTGAATAACTGAATAATCATATGTATTTTTGTTTAAAATAAATTGTGATGAGAAAAATTGTTGCTTTTGGTGCTAGTTCCTCTAAAAAATCTATCAATAAAAAATTAGCAGACTATGCAGCTAGTCAAATTAAAGATTCTAAAGTTAATTTATTAGATCTTAATGATTTTGAAATGCCTATTTACAGTATAGACTTTGAAAAAGAGAATGGTATTCCTAAACAAGCCTATCAATTCAAAAAAGAACTGAGTTCTGCCAATGGAATTATAATTTCTTTTGCAGAACACAACGGAGCTTATACAGCTGCTTTCAAAAATATATTTGATTGGATTTCAAGAATTGAAAAAATAGTTTGGTATAATAAACCCATGTTTTTAATGGCTACTTCTGATGGGTCAAGAGGAGCAATTACTGTCTTAAAAATGGCACATGATAGAATTTCAAAAGGAGGCCAGCTAGATATTCCTAGTTTCTCTCTTCCAGATTTTCTTCAAAATTTTGACTCAAAACTAGGTATAATAAATATTGATTTGAAAAATGAGTTTAATTCATGTATTAAATCATTTGAAAAAAAAATATGAGATGTCAATAGAAATCTACCCAATAAGTCTCCAGGCAAAAGGTAATTTCAATAATGGAGAAATCCTTGAAAACAAACCAATTGGTTTTCCGAGTGATGGAGGAAAATTAAAACCGTATTCTAATCTTTTCTATTGGGCACATGCTTGGACTAATTCAAAAAAAAGCACTATTGGTCTTCATCCTCATCAGGGATTTGAAATTTGCAGTTTTGTTCTAAAAGGTCAAATAAATCATTATGATACAAAGCAAAAAAAATGGATTTCGTTAAGCCAAGGTGATGTCCAAATAATTCGATCTGGAAGCGGGATATCTCATGCTGAAGAATTGATGGAAAATTCTGAGATTTTTCAAATATGGTTCGACCCAGACTTATCTAAAACACTTAACAATGAGGCTACTTATGATGATTACAAAAATGATGAGTTTGAATTAATAGAATCAGAAAATAGAATTATTAAAATTATTAAAAACTCTAATTCAAAAATGCAGATCGAGTCTTCAGAAATTATAATTAAAGAATATGATTTTAAAAAAGAACATAGAGATAATGTTTTTGATATTTTGAATGACAAAATTCATTCATTTTTTATTTTAAATGGAAATATTGAAACAAATAATCAGGAGCTTGGAAAAGGAACTTTTTTCAAAGTCTCAGATGTTAACGAACTAAAAATAAGTCTTTTATCTGACATTAAGCTTTTTGAAATAATATCACCAAAAAAGCCTAAATATCGAACTTATGCTAGCTCTATGTTTTAGAATGCCAAAAAGCTAGACCTAAAAACAATACCTGAAAAGGCGCTCTTATAATTGCAGTTTGTCTTGTTATTCCTAATGCATTTTGAGCGTCTTGGCTGTCAATCAAATAAATATTTGCAGGAAAAACAGCAAATAAAAGAATTATTAATCCCCAAGCCGAATATTTTCTATACCTAGTTAATAGTCCTATTCCAAAAATAATCTCAAAAAAACCGCTTATATAAACCGCTTCAAGTTGCCAGGGAAAGTATGTAGGCATAATGGATAGGAAATAATCTGGATTGATAAAATGATTTATTCCTGCATAAGCATAAAAAAATGCCATTAAGTATATAGTCAACTTTTTTACATATTTCATTTTCTAAAAATACATTGCTAAAGTTTATTTTTTATACAAAAAAATTAAAATTTCCCAACCTCTTTAATTAAAAACATATTATCATAAAAGCATAAACAATAATAACAAGAGTTGTTGCTGGTGAAAAATATTTTTTCATTTGTGAGAGTTAATTTCTTTAAAACTAATAATTAATTTAAACTAAATAAGGTGTTAGATGTTATTATTCAATACTTTTATAGAGAACTATAAAACATAAAAATGAAAAAATTACTACTTGTTGTTATTGCATTATTTACAATTACATGTCAAAATCCGCCCGATTTAAGTCTCTATAATCAAAACAAAGAAATTGCTGAAAAATTCATTCTTACATATCAAGCTCCTGTGAATTATGAGTTATTCGAATCTATGGTAGATGAAAATATTGTTCACCAATCTCCAATGTATGGTGCTGGAGAAGTTGGTTACAAAGAAGTCTTAGCTCAAGGTAAATTTTACATGACTGGTTTTGAAAAGGTAACTTTTACTGCTAAATGGTGGCTTCCTGGTGTTGACCCCGAAACTTTAGCTGCTGATGGAAGTGTTCGTGTATATGGTACATGGAAAGGAAATAGTATTGCTTCTGGAAAAGAATTTTCAGTAGATTCCTATCATTACTTTGGAATAAAAGATGGCAAAATTATTCAATCAGGAGATTATTTTGATGCAACAGGAATGGTTATGGCTACACAACCAGATCCCGTTGAAGAAGAAGTAGTTGAATAATTTTCAACGTTATTTATAAAACTAAAACCTCGCCAATTGGCGAGGTTTTTTGTATTTAGTATATTTAAAATATGAATAATTTATTAAAATCTTATTTTGGTATAACGCCTACTGAAATTTTAAAACTAAATGGATATGACAATACAAACTATCTAGTAAAAACAGTTGACAATAAATATATATTCAAAACATACACCGACATAAATCTTTTACCATTTTTAAAAGCTGAAACTGAAGCATTAAAATATTTAAATTCTAATAAAAGTTTTCGCTCTCCAAAGCCTATTGAGTTTTTAAATGGTGGATATGTAAAAAAGATAAACTACAAAAAGAATGAAATAATAATTCGTCTTTTATCTCACTTAGAGGGTAGTTTTATTGGAGAAATAACTTCTTCTGAACAAATAACAAAGTCGTTAGGTTTATTGTTAGCCGGGTTAAATCTAAAACTGCAATTTTGGAATAATTCGGTAATTAAAAGTAAAGAATCCAAATGGAATTTAAATTCACATTTACTATCTAAAGAATCCATAAGCCAAATAGCTGATTCTTCAGACAGAAACCTGGTTCACTACTTTTTTCAGCAATATGAGTTTGAGGTTGTTCCTATTAGTCAAAAACTTAGAAAATCAATTATTCATAATGATGCGAATGAATGGAATTTACTAGTTGAAAATAATTCAGTTAATGGTATAATAGATTTTGGAGATATTTCATATTCAGATCTAATTAATGAATTGGCAATAGCTGTTGTTTATAATTCATATCGAGAGACTGACTACTTAGGCTGGGCAGAAAAATTGATAACTTCATATAATTCGTTAATTCCTCTAGAAGAAATTGAAGTTAAGGTTCTTTATTATAAAGTTGCTTTAAGACTCTGTGTTAGTGCTTGTAATTCTGCAATGGCTAAAAATATAAATCCTGAAAATGAGTATATAACTATTAGTGAGTCAAAAATATTAAAAATGCTTAGGGGGTGGGTTAAAATAAGCCCTTATAAAGCAGAAGATTGTTTTAGAAAAGCGTGCGGTTATAAAAAATTAAAAACAACTAAAACATCTTCTTTAATCTCAAGAAGAAATGAGGTTTTTAGTTCTAATATTTCACTGAGCTATAACACTCCTGTTTTATTTAAAAAAGCTGCTTTTCAATATATGTATGACGCTCATGGAAATACATTTTTAGATGCTTATAATAATATTCCTCATGTTGGGCATTGTCATCCGAAAACAATTAAAATAGGTCAAAGTCAAATGTCAAAATTAAATACTAATACTAGGTATTTATATGATTCTCTTTATGATTATTCAGAAAAATTACTTGCTAAATTTCCCATAGGTTTAAATAAAGTTTTCTTTGTGAATTCAGGAAGTGAGGCTTCTGATTTAGCAATAAGAATTGCCAAATGGTATACTAAAAAAAACAAGCTAATGGTCGTTGAGCAGGGTTACCATGGGCACACACAAATAGGAATTGAAATAAGTGATTACAAGTTTAATAACTCAAATGGTATTGGTCAACAGGACCATATTTTAAAAATCCCTCTTCCCGATTATAAAAAAGAAATAAAGTCTATTGATGAACCAATTAATGGGTTTGATGATCAACTAAAAAGAAATAAAAATCAAATAGCTCTTTTTATCAGTGAAACTATTTTAGGGTGTGCGGGCCAAGTTCCTCTTCAAGATAATTTTTTAAAAAATATTTATTCTAAAATTAGAAATCAGGGTGGTGTTTGCATTGCAGATGAAGTCCAAACAGGTTTTGGTAGAACTGGAAATCATTTTTGGGCTTTCGAAGATCAAGGTGTAATTCCTGATATAGTAATTATAGGAAAACCAATGGCTAATGGTCACCCAATGGGGGCTGTTATAACCTCAGAAAAAATTAGTACTTCTTTTGGGGAAGGTGTTGAGTTTTTTAGCTCATTTGGAGGGAACCCTGTTTCTTGTGAAATAGCTAATAGTGTATTAGAAATTATAGATGATGAAGAGTTACAATCAAGAGCTATGGAAGTAGGGAATTACTATAAAAAAGAATTAAATAAGTTAAAAAATGATAGTTGTTTTATTGGAGATGTAAGAGGTAAGGGGCTTTTTTTAGGTATTGAAATTATAACTCTTACCGGTGAAGCTAACCCTATTCTTGCTCAAGAGATTAAAAATGGTTTAAGAAATAGGTTTATTCTTGTTGGAACAGACGGAGAGTTTAATAACGTGATTAAAACCAAACCTCCTTTATGTTTTAACAAGCAGAATGTTGATCAAGTTGTTTCAGAAATTTGTAAAATTCTTAAAAAAAATTAATAAAATCTTTCAATTTTATCCTCAAAAGCACCTGGTTTTCTTAATGCTATTTCTGCTGAGTATTTTCCCATATAGAAAAATCCAAGACATTTTTCACCTTCTAATAAAGAAATATGTTCGCCTAAATAATTCATTAATGAGGGAGAGCTCCAATATGAGCCAATACCTAAATTACTTGCCATAAGCCACATGTTTTGAACTGCCATTGAAACTGAAGCCAACTCTTCCCACTCTGGTAAAGATTCTTTTAAATCTCTCTGCATACAAATTGCAATTACAACTGAAGATTTCGTCAGCTTCTCTTTTATTTTATCATGTCTAAATTTGGAAAAATTCTCAGTTGTGTTTTCATATTTTTTAGCTAAAAAATTTCCTAATTTCTGTTTAGCGTTGTTCTTAAAAACTTTAAATCTCCAAGGTTCTGTTTTTTTATGGGTGGGTGCCCAATTAGCAGCTTCTAAAATGTTGTTTAATTCACTTTCTTTAATTGGCCTATCATTGAATTGATTTGGCATAATTGAACGCCTATTTTTAATTATCTCAAATAATTTCATGAAAAGATATTTTTAATTATAATATTTTTTCACCCAAGCAAGACTTTCATCCAAGCTGGAAAAAACTTGACTTTTTGGAATTAAGTCAGGAATAATATCGATTCTCTCGAGCATATACATCGGCTGTTCAATCAAATTGACTAATAAAACTTTTTTATTAGAAGCAACCAAGTCAACTAGCACATCTTCCATTGCATATAGTCCTGATTGATCCATGTAGGGCATTTTTTCTAGACGAATTATAATAACATCTGCCTCTTCAGGAATTTGTTTTGCTAACTGTTGAAAATCTGAAGTAGATCCAAAAAATAGTGGACCGTCAATATGTTTAATGAATACTTTTTTCGGAATATTAACCTCGTCTTGCCAAGCAGTTTCTTTTAGTAAAGAAATTGATGACTTTGCGGTTGTTAAATCTCCTATTTTTTTCATGAACATTAGGGAGGCTATAACAAGTCCAATACCAACAGCATAAACTAAATTCCAAACAGATGATAGAACTAGTACAATAAGCATAATGGCAACCTCGGTTTTGGGCATATATGGAATAGCTTTTAAACCTTTGTAGTCCATAACTCCAAATCCGACAGTAATCAAAATTCCAGCCAAAACTGCAGCTGGAATCATTGAAGCTATTGGGCCAAGAGCTAATAAAATTACAAGTAAAATCATTCCAGCTACCATTCCAGAAATTCTTGTCTTTCCTCCTGCATTAATATTTACTACTGTTCTTATTGTAGCTCCAGCCCCTGGAATACCTCCAAAAAGAGCTCCTATTGTGTTTCCTATTCCCTGACCAATCAACTCTTTATTTGGTTTGTGTTTTGTTTTTGTCATATTGTCTGCAACCACCGAAGTAAGAAGAGAGTCAATTGCGCCTAGCAATGCGAGTGTTAGGGCTGTAAATATATATGGGGAGATATTGCTCATACTATATTCAGAGAAAATTTTAAAATTTGGAATTGGTAAGCCGCTTGGAATTGTTTCAATAGTTCTGTAGTCAAGATTAAATATTATTGCAAACCCAGACATAAAGACTAAAGCGACTAAAGTACTTGGAATAGCAACAGTAATTTTTTTGAAGCCATAAATAATTATAATTGTTCCAAAGGCCAGAAAAAATTCTAAAAAATTAATATTTCCTATAGCATTAAATAAAAATCTAATGGATCCTATTACTCCAGAAGCTTCTGTCCCTGCTAAAACTTTTGATTCTCTCAATATTTGCTCTTCAGTAATACTTTGAGCTCTTCGAACAGTTTCAGTGATCTCTTCTAAAACTAAAGTTCCTTGCTTCATTTCTTCATTAATAATATTTTCAAAAATGATTTCCTCGGCTTGAGGCTTAAATTGATTTACAAATTCTATGTCCTCTTTAGGATAATAACCAATTGCTGGTGAGATTTGAGTAAGAATAATAATTACACCTATTGCTGTCATAAATCCAGAAACAACAGGATAGGGAATGTATTTTATATACTTTCCAAATCCAATTAAACCTAAGCCAATTTGCATTAATCCAGAAAGCATGAAAATAGTTAATATTGAGGGTAAAGCTTTAGAAATGTCACCATTAAAAGAAGCTATAAGACCACCAATTACAACCATACTTACTGCTGTCATAGGTGCGGTAGGTCCAGATATTTGCGTCTCAGTTCCTCCAAATAAAGCTGCAAAAAAGCTAACAAAAATAGCTCCATATAGACCTGCGCTAGGTCCTAAACCTGAGCTAACTCCAAATGCAAGAGCAAGAGGAAGAGCTACAATTCCAGCGGTTAAACCTCCAAAAATATCTCCTTTGAAATTTGAAAAATTCAATTTATTCATTATTTATTA
>NZ_CEXPNT010000012.1:22633-41442 GCF_982709265.1 Candidatus Marivariicella framensis
TTAATAGTTCCTGTTTCTACACTATACATAGCTGAGCACATTAAAATTTTATTAGATTTAATCATTTTTTTTAAAATAGGGCTCTGTGATCTAATGTCATTCATTGATTGAAATAGATTATTATTAGCTACAGTATTTACAAAGTTAATATTACTAGAATCTCTGTTTTCACTAGTTTCTGTTTTTGTAGTATCTATTGCTGGTTTAATTTTTTTTAGTAAATGTGTTAAGTTTCCATCCTCTAGACCATCACATGCTCCTTTAACAGCTCCACAAGAAGTATGACCAAGAACAACTATTAATTTAACTCCAGCATATTTACAGGCATATTCAACACTCCCTAAGACGTCTTTACTTACTACATTTCCTGCAACTCTAACGCTAAAAAGATCTCCTATACCCTGATCAAAAATAATTTCCACAGGAACTCTGGAGTCAATACAGCTTAAAACAATTGCGAAAGGATGCTGTCCATTCGATGAGTTAGAAATTTGCTCTTTATAATCTCTATTTAAAAATTTATTTTTTAAGAATCGATTATTTCCTTTTTTTAACAAATTTATCGCATCCTCAGGAGTTATTTCTGTTTGAGATTTATTGGTTTGAGTTTTACTGTTATCTATCATGGTGAGTTAACTTTGATTTTAAAGTGAAAATAATATGAGGGAAATTACCTTATTTTTAAATGGTCTAAATATAAAATACTGTATTACGTCTATTTATATTGTTTCTAATCCGAATCAAAACTACTTTTAGTTTATTAAATATAAATATAAATGTCTATAAGAATCGGAAATAGTTGTTCAAACTGTGAAAATCTTCAATCAAACAATGTCTGTAAGATACATATGGTTTCTGTTAATCCAGCATATACATGTAATAGTTTTAACATGAAAGCTGCAATTAAGAATGACCCGAGTTGCTTTACTTGTGTTCGATACGAAGCCCCAACTTGTGCAAATCCTAAAAAAGCAGCTCCCAAAATGTCATGTTCTCATTGGGCGCCACAGGGTGCAGTTGCATAATTTATTTCAATTACATGCTTAGTGACAAGAACACGCTGAGCAATTACAATCTTCACAAGTGCAATGTGAGCAATCTCCAATTGAGCATGGCGCACATTCACAATTACATGATTTCATCTATTTGATTATTAGTTGTTTAACTAAATATACAAATAAAAAATTAGACGTTGTTTTTAATTTAATTATTGCCTTAGTCTCGAATTTAACAATTAATTTAGGCGAGTTTTTATTTGTAAACTACAACCTTATAATTTAAAAGGCCCCGTAGTTCAAAGGATAGAACAAAAGTTTCCTAAACTTTAGATACAGGTTCGATTCCTGTCGGGGCTACTCATAAAAAACCAGGTCTAATTTAAATTAGACCTGGTTTATATCATTATAGACTATATTTTCTATTTATTTGCCATATGTTTTTCAATCTGACCTTGCATTCCACTTACGTCCATCCAGTCTGATAAGTCTGCGATTTTTCCATCAGAGTTAAAATTTAAAACTCCGTACCATTTATTGTAAACCTTAGCCCCAGACTCTGTGTGAATTCCTGACCATGTTCCATATATTCTCATAATATTTGGTTTTGAAGATGCTCCTTGCTCTCCTTCTCCTGATGAAAAAGTTGAACCAGCCCAATATGCAGGTGCACCTTTATTAACTAACCCTTGACCTTCAGCAAAAGTTATGTTGTCAAATTGATCAAAATATGACTGAAAAGTGGCTTTAACATCCTCATATCCAAGAATTTCATTTCCATTATATGCAGGAGGACTCCACTTTAACGAATCTGCCATTGTACCCATTAAATCTTCTATATTTTCTTCGTTGAAAGCTTTTCTATAAGCACTAAATGTTTCAATTTGTTTTTCAAAAGCGGCTTTATCCTCAGAAGAAGGGCCTCCTATTTCAACTTTTGTTTCTACATTAGTATTACATGAGCTTAAAATAAAAGAAGCTAACGTTAATACACTAAATATTTTTTTCATTTTTAAATGTTTTATATAAGTTACAAACTTACAAAAATTTTACAGGACTGTTAATTATATATGTTATTAATCAATGAGTTAGCTATTAAATTTTAGTTTCTAATTCAATTTCTTTTTGAAATGAAAAGCTAAAGCTTTCTTTATTATTACTCCACATTTCTGTGTATTTTGAATCCTTATTAAAAGTTTTTTTAATAAGTCTTCTATAGGCTTGTCAAGCCTCTTCTTCAAAAAGTCCGATTTTGTTTACTTTGTTTGAACTTCTGTTTACTGATTAATTTAAGCCCCAACAAAAATTAAAGATGCCACAACTGCTATAGTGGTTATAGATTTAATTATTATTTTAAATCTTTTCATTTAATTATATCTAAGTAATTCTTCCAAAAAAAGTTTTTCTTGATTGCTCTGAAAGACTCACCCCTTCTTGATTGTTGTAATTAAATGTAACTAGTATTCTTTCTCCATCCAAAATGTTGCTTACTCTATGTAATGATTTATTTCCTTTGAAAATCATAAGATCACCTTCACAGGCTGGTTGAACATTTGGTGGGATTTTATCATCAAGGATATCCTCAACTAATTGATAATTCTCTGATCCATCTTTTTTATAACGCATATCAGTAAAGTACTGATATACTCCTCCTTTACTACAATTCTTAATAAGTAAAGTTATAGTAAAATCAGAGTTGTCAAAGTGCCAACCAAGTGCATCTCCAGATTCGTAGTAGTTAATGTTAACACTCGACAAATCATCACTATAGGGATAAAGATCTGAAACTCCCAGTAAAGAAGAAAAAAACTTTTGAATTTTGGGTGAATTATATATCTGCATTAGATATGATTGATCTGAAATTAAATCATTTGGCGCACACTTTTTTGTAGTCTTCATTATTCTATTTCTAGCACTATTAATGTCATATGATAAATCTGTCGGTTTAACATAAACATTATACTCTGAGCTACTATTATATGCTCCTGACTTTAATGAATTAGCCTCAAAAACCATTTTTTTAAGAATGTTTTTAGATATGAAATCTTTAAAAACAAGTATTCCTTTATCATTTAAAAGCTGAGAATATATGTCTGTCGATGAAAAAAACATTTCATCGTATTCTTTGCCTAATAGACCGTTAAGTATATCCATTTTTAATCTTTTATCATTTAATCTAAAATTATAAAAATCTGAATTAATTATATACATTTAAAAAAATATTTATATGAAAAAGACTCCCATAGAAGTTTTTAGTGATTGGGTTGAAAATGGTAAAGATTTAGGAATGGAAAGCGGACATAGTAAGTCTGTAAATAATATGGTCGATTATGCAACTAAGGATCAAGAAAACTTCAGTTTTATAGATGCTGGATGTGGAAATGGTTGGGTTGTACGAAATATTTCTAAATCCTCTAAGTGCTCAAGTGCAATAGGAATTGACGGATCATTAAAAATGATAACTAAAGCAAAAAAATTAGATGCGTTTAATAATTATGTATGTGAAGACTTAAATAGTTGGGTGCCTAAAAATAAGGTAGATATAGTTCATTCAATGGAAGTTTTTTATTATTTCGAAAGACCTGATAAATTAATCA
Organism: Candidatus Marivariicella framensis; assembly: GCF_982709265.1. Classification (NCBI taxonomy): domain Bacteria; kingdom Pseudomonadati; phylum Bacteroidota; class Flavobacteriia; order Flavobacteriales; family Flavobacteriaceae; genus Candidatus Marivariicella; species Candidatus Marivariicella framensis. The sequence goes on from NZ_CEXPNT010000012.1 coordinate 26,226, forward strand.
GTTATATTTATTCAAATTGGTTAAAAGACAATGGGAGGTTAATCATTGGAATAGACTTCTATTTTGAAAATACTATTTCACATTCTTGGCCTGATGAATGCGGAGTCTCAATTATGAAACTATTTACAGAAAATGAGTGGATAAAATTTTTTAATCAAGCTGGCTTCAAAAATGTTACTTCATGGAGGTTTGGTAAAAAAAGGGAATGGGCTGGAACACTTATTTTAACAGGAATTAAATAATTTAGAAAATATGAATAACTGGATAATAAAAGACAATAAGCTTGTAAAAGAATTCAAGTTTAAAGATTTTAATGAATCGTTAATTTTTATAAATAAAATAGGTCATGAAGCAGAGTCATTAAATCATCACCCAACAATTATTAACACCTACAACTCAGTTTTTATTGAGCTATGGACACATTCAAAAAACAAAGTTACCGAACTTGATTATATTCTTAAAGATAAAATAGATTATATAAGTACCTCAATTATAAAATGAAAAATTATTCTAAATCGTTTTTAATTTTATTTTCATTTTTTATAATTGAAGGATGTTCTAAGAGTCCTGATGATATCAAATACCTTGCCCTTGGAGACAGTTATACAATTGGAGAAAACGTTGAAGTAAAAGACAGTTGGCCAAATCAACTATCCCAGAGACTTGAAAAATTCTATAATTACTCTATTGAAACTAAAATAGTTGCTAAAACAGGGTATACAACCAATGAATTGATCGAGAAAATTAATAAAACAACTATTAATACTGATTATGATTATGTCTCATTATTAATAGGTGTAAATAATCAATACAGAGAACTAGATATTAGAGTCTTTGAAGAAGAGCTAAATATTTTAATCGATAAATCTATAAATTTTGCTAGAGGAAGAAGTGATAAAGTTTTTGTTTTATCAATACCAGATTGGGGAGTTACTCCGTTTGCTGAACTAAAAGAAATCACTAAAATTAGTGAAGAAATTGATAACTATAATAGATTAGTAGAGAAGACCTGTTTAGAAAAAGGAGTGAAATATTATTATATAACAGATATTTCAAGAAAAGTTAATTTAATTGATGGACTTTTAGCTTCTGATGGACTTCATCCAAGCGCTTTGATGTATTCAATGTGGGTTGATGAAGTTATTGAATTTTTCAATTAAAATTAAGGTTGAAAAAAGGGGGGGGGTTAGTTATTTACCTATTAAAAATAAAATTATTGCTAGAGTAACCTATGTTATTCTTATAATTCTATCACCTATTTTTTATTATAAAACTATAGATGGTTTTTTATTGAAGATATTATAGCGATGTATATTTATAGCTTTAGTTTTGAAGTATTCTGTTTTTGGTTTTACAGTTTTATTGTTATATGTTTAATAAGTTATCTTCCCTTTATGAGATTCAAAAACGTAAAAATTAACTCTATGCTCGCTTTATTAATCCTTGTTTTTAATATTAATTGCTCAAAAGATTTCTCTCCTATTGATGGTTCTCTTTTGTCAGAAGAGGATATCTCTTTGGCGTTAAAAGTTCATAATGATGCAAGATCAGAAGTTGGTGTCCCTAATCTTACTTGGTCAAATAGTTTGTCTGAAGATGCATTAGAATGGGCAAAAAATATGGCAGAAAAAGATGAAATGTATCACTCCTCAAATGACAGTAGGCCTGGCCAAGGAGAAAATTTATACTATAGAGTCCCAATAACGATAAATCCTGGAAAAGCCGCTTCAACTGCATGGCACAATGAAATCAATGATTATACATATGCAGAAATCAGCTCTCCTTTAAACGCATCAGTAATGATTGGGCATTATACACAAATGATATGGAGCTCAACAACTGAAGTCGGGATGGCAACAGCGAGAAGTACTTCAGGAAAAGAATATGTAGTAGCCAGATATAGTCCTCCTGGAAACTGGGTCGGATTATTTCCTTATTAAATTATGTTATAAATTATAACATAATAAAATTAATACATAAAATAAATAAATATTTAAATTGTTATAATTTATAACATTTAATTAGTACACTATTAAAATATTACATATATTTTCATAGTGTACTAATTTATTATATCTTTAAATAAAATCTCAATTTGAAAGCAGTAAAATATATCAAGCTTGAAATTTCTGACCCCAACAGCTCTAGACAAAGAATAAAACATACTCCTGAGGGCATTAGATATTTAGAGGTTGTAGATAAATGCAGTAGCAGAATAGATTTTCAGGACAGAGAGTTTGGTAAAAACATAATAAGACTTGGATCCTCAGGAGAAATTGATACTCTTTTGGTGAAATCAATTACCTATCTAGGAAAAAACGGTCTTGATATTTTAAAAACAATAAAAATATTAACTGATCTTAATGTTAATGTTAAAGCTGAAAAAGAAAATTTAGAAACAATAAACACAGACGGTAGCAAAAATAATACTTTACTTACTCTAGTTAATATGATGGTTTCCATCTATCAACATGAAGAAAAAGTAAAACTTGAAAAACAAAAACAAGGCATCTATTCTGCTAAATCAAAAGGAGTTTACAAAAAAAATGGTGGTAATAAGCCAAAATTAAATTATAGTGATTTTATTAACAAAGAGAAAAATAAAAATTGTCTTTTGGAACTAAAAAAAGGAGAAAGCATACGTAAATCCGCCGAACTATCAGGCGTATCTCTTGGCACAGCCGTAAAGGTTAAAAAACTTGCCGAAACAAATGGAGACCTTTATTAAATTAAAAAAATAGTTAGAATCATAAAATACAACCTATAAAGCTTATCGTTTTGACACCTTATTATTTGAAATAGATCTTTGTCGAGAACATTTAAATCGGTCAGTATTAGCTTCTCTCATTTTAAGATGCTTGGTTTTTCTTCCCTGAACCCTTTCACGCCATAATCTAAAACTCTTTGGCTTTAATTCGTTCCGCATTAGCTTAATTACGTCTTGTTCTTTTAGTCCAAACTGAGACAAAACAGCATCAAAAGGCGTTCTGTCTTCCCATGCCATTTCTATAATTCTATCAATTTTTTCAATAGACATCTCTTTTAATTCTTTTTTCATTGAGCTAACATTATAAATAAAATATTCATTTTAAAATTTACTTCTTATTATTAATGAAATAAGAACCTCCAATTAAGATTATTCCTATCACAAATAATATTTCTTTGTTCTCTAATAAAAAATCAAATAACGCTAAAACTATACTTATTACAACAAGTGAAACACCAACATACTTTAAAAGATACTTCATGAAGTTTTTTTTAAACTAAAACTCAATAGTTACAAGTAACCTGTATATAAGATAAACAGCAACTACAGTCCAAATTATCAACCTATTTTTAATATACCATTTCATTATATCAATTTTTATTTAGAGTTATTATGAATATTCAAAATTACAGCCAATAATATAGAAACTACAAAAATAAGTAGTCCAATAATGTAAAAATGATCAGAAGATGTTGCTCCCTCATCAAAATCTTGACTTAATTTTTTATCAATACAGTAAATAAACATTCCTAATGGTATTAAAATACTAAATACGATACATTTACTTTGAAAAATATATTTCATAAAAAAAGTTAAAAATTTACAATTTATGAAGTGATTTTATGAATTTTTTAATTGAAGGAATGTAATCATCCCAATGTGGCATTAGTGTTATTTTTAGCAGACATCTTCATTCTATAATTTTAATTGAACTTTTTATTTAGTAATGGATGGGTTTTTCTATTAATTTTGAATATCATAACACTTTAAAATATTAAATCTAATCAGAGCTCTTACTTTAACAATGAAAAAATTTAGCTTAACCGCCTGTTTCTGTTTAATTACAATGTTTTACTTTCAAATAAAAGCTCAAGAGCGACAGGACAACGCTTGGAAAGCATTGTTTTCGGACTACACTCTTACTTCTAGTAAAACTATTCGCTTAGAATCACATGTAAGAACAAAAAAATTCTTTGCTGAAAAAGATCAGTATTTAATTCGACCTTCAATCATTTTTAAGCTCAATCAATATTCAAATTTTTCTTCAGGCGTATCCTTTCTTTCAACTAATGTGGCAGGTGGTCGTTTGATTGAAAATAATATTTGGCAACAGTTTAGTTTTTCATTTCCTGTTAAGCAAAGTAAGTATTTTGGATGGGTTAGGCTTGAACAACGATGGAAAAAAAGAAAAAATATATCAAAAGAATTTGGATCAAGGATACGTTTTCGGGCCGGTTTTCAGCTACCACTAACATCAGAAACTAGTTCACTTTCTTCAAGTTTTATAGTTTTTAATGAAGTCTTCTTGTTAATTGAAAAAAGCTTCCCATATCAATATAATCAAAATTGGACATTTTTTGGTTTTCAACAAAAAATATCAAATAAATTAAATTTACTAAGTGGCTTTCAGCGAAATTCTATTGTGAAAGAAAACAGCTTCTTACACAAGAATATTTGGTCAACTGTTCTTTTTTACAAATTATAATTAAGAGTTGAATCATAAATCTAAATATTTAAGAATAATGTTTGTTTATGAATTATATTCACAAAAATATTAATGAATAGCTTGCTAATTATCTTGTCTTTAGAACTATGTGCCTTTACTGTTTAAAAAATTAGAAACCTAGTTGATCCTGCACTAACGATAGCCTTAATGATTGTAATATTTCTTATAAATGGAGGGGTTTTATATGGCTTTCACCAATTAGAAGCTAGTAATAAATAATAATGTTTTATTTACGGTAATACTTTTTACGGATTATTCCAAAGATAAATAGCAAGCGCTATAAGGCTTATAATGTTTATAGCCATAGCTGCATAAAAAACTTTCGGAGGGTTTCAACTTGGTTATTTTATCTTAATAAAATAAATTTATATCAAGTCATAACTTGAAAGTTTAGCAAAGGAATATACTATTTTAATCAATTTTAAAAAATTCTTTAAGGATTCTTTTTATTTTAGAAAAAGACTAACAATAAACAACCAAACACTTTTCCAGATTAAGTATAATAAATGCCCTGAAATTAAACCTATTGTAAGTATTTTTTGAGTTTTCCTGCCGCCTCCAAAAAAATTAAGTTTTTGAACAAAAAAATAAGACAATACAATACTGATTAAAATCCACAAAGCAAAAGCAGCGTAATCAATTCCAGTAAAAAAGAAGATCATTTAACTAAAATAGTCAATTAAAGACAAGCATTTTTATAATTTTTTGCATAAAATTACTAACAAAATTAAAAAGTTCTATATTTGCAGTTCATAAAATAAAATATATAATAATGAATAACGGAACAGTAAAATTTTTTAACAACAATAAAGGCTTTGGATTCATCACTCCTGATTCAGGAGAAAAAGATGTTTTTGTGCATGCAAACAATCTAATTGATGACATCACAGAAGGAGACAAAGTAAGTTACGAACTAGAGTCAACTGAAAAAGGACCTAGCGCAATAAACGTGAAAGTAGCATAATAAATTGCTAAACATGCCTTTACAAAAAAAGCCTATCATTTAAATGATAGGCTTTTTTTATAAACATTAAAATTATTTGTAATTCTTGACTTTAGTAATAGATAAACTATTTTTTCTTTCTTCTATTAGCAATTTTATCTCCTTTTCTTTTAGGTTTACTATACTTCTTGGCAATCTTAAATTTATAAGATCCACCTAGATTAATTTTCTTGTTTTTAGCTTTTTTTTCTTCCATTAAACATTAGAAAGATATAAAATTGAATGTGATGAAATGAAGAAGTGATCAATAATTATTAGTTGATTTACTATCCAACCCGTAAAACTAAAAAATTATTTTAAATATTGTTGATCAGAAATACTTAAACTAACTTAAGAACATGCGCCTATTTTTATATCTTTTACCTTGAAAGATTGAATTAAATAATATTTGCACATACCATTAGTAAAACAAAGAAATGGGGAAATACGATTACATCATTATAGGTGCCGGTTCAGCAGGATGTGTATTAGCAAATAGACTTTCTAAAAATCCTGCTAATGAAGTTTTATTAATAGAAGCAGGAGGACCTGACAGCAAAATGGAAATAGGGATTCCTGCGGGCTATGGTAATCTTCATCGCTCAAAAGTTGATTGGGGTTTTTCAACTGAACCACAAAAACATGTCAACAACAGAAAACTTTATTTACCAAGAGGAAAGACTCTAGGAGGCTCTAGCTCAACTAATGCAATGGCATATGTCAGAGGAAATAAAGCAGATTATGACCAATGGGAAGGTTTGGGAAATAAAGGGTGGTCCTATGATCAAGTTCTTCCTTATTTTAAAAAGTCTGAATACAATGAAGATATTAATAATATTTACCATGGAAAAAGCGGCTTGTTAAATGTCTCTTTCGCAAAAGCTTTTCAAACACCTTATGCTCAAGCTTTTTTAGATGCATGTGTTGAAATGGAGATTCCGAGAACAAAAGACTATAATGGTAAAAAACAGAAAGGTGCCAGTCTATTACAGTTTACTATAAAAAACGGGAAACGCCATAGTACTGCAACTGCATTTTTAAAACCTGCAATGAAGCGCTCTAATCTAAAAGTTCTAACATGGACTCGTGCTAAACAAATATTAATAAAAGGAAATAGAGCTGTTGGAGTTGAGTATCAAACTAAAAGAGGTGAAATTCAAAAAGAGTTTGCCAAAAAAGAAGTAATTCTATCTGCGGGGGCTTTTCAATCCCCTCAAACACTAATGTTATCAGGTATTGGAGACGTCCAAGAGTTAAAAGTTCATGGAATCCAAGTCAAAAAGGAACTTCCTGGTGTTGGAAAAAATTTACAAGATCATCTAATCGTTTTGGTTTCAAGTATTTCCAAAAAACAACAAGGATTTAATCATCACTTAAAACCACTTTATCAGTTTATTGATATGGCAAATTATTTAATTAATAGAAAGGGTCCTATGACATGCAGTATACTAGAAGCAGCAGCCTTTTTTTCAGTACATGATTCGATTACCCCAAATCTTCAATTTCATTTTTCCCCCCTTCATGTCGGAAATGATTATGAAACAGATGTATATAATCCAAAAACATATCCCAAAATAGATGGATACACAGTTGCACCTACATTACTTAAGCCAAAAAGTCGAGGGTATGTGAGTCTTAAATCTAAAAACTTTAGTGATGACCCTGTAATTCAACCCAATTTTCTTTCAAATGAAGAGGATTTAAAAATCTTAGTAGCTGGAACCAAAAAGGCACTTGATGTATTAAGCTCCAAAGCCTTTAGTCCTTATAGAAAAGAAAATAACCTTCCTAAGGATAAATCAGAAAATGGTATTGTAGAACATATAAAAAAATCTCTAGAAACAGTATATCATCCAGTAGGCACATGTAAAATGGGTGTTGATAAGATGGCTGTTGTAGACAACGAATTAAAAGTTCATGGTTTACGAGGACTCAGGGTTGTAGATGCCTCAATAATGCCAACAATTGTGTCTGGCAACACAAATGCTGCTTCAATAATGATTGCAGAAAAGGCTGCAGATATGATATTAAAATTAAAAAATTAAAACTAATTCAAGAGATTTTGCTTCAATAGGATGATTAAAATTAATTGAAATAATAAACCGCAAATATAAAAAAGTAGACTAACAAGTATGCCCTATAGTAATTTCTAATTTTTATATATTCTTTGTTTTCTGGATATAGATTTAAAAACAACCCTATAATTTCTTTTTTAAATAAAGGTTTGATATTGATTTTCCAATCATTTGTTTCATAAATGATTTTTCTAAATTTACTTCTAAAATAGGTGCTTGGAATCCCCCAAAAAAATAAAATAATTATTAAAACTGTTTTTGTACTCAAAGTTGATGTTTATGATAAAATAGTTGCAAGCTATCTAAGATGTTTCATCACCTGGACGCCCATCATTAAATCCAGAATAATCATTTTTTACCTTCTTTCTTATTCTTTAAACAGAAAAACATATTAGGCAAACTATTATCGACGTAAATAGCCTACCAACAATGTTTCAAATAAAACTATTTTCTATTTAACCAAATTATAAAATAATCTATTGATTTACAAATAAACATGAAAGCTAAGAGCCTGTTTTAATATTCAGTTGACTTTATAATATTTCAATTCCGGGATTTTGTTTAAATTGATTACTAACTGTGACATTATTTTTCTTAGTTGTTAGTATTTCAAAAATACAACTTGTATGCATTTCTTGATTTTCAATTTCAAGATGATATTCTTTTATGATTCGCATAACCGAATTCATTAAAGGATACTCAAACTTAATCTTGATTGGAATAGTGATTTCTTTTGTAATAATTTTATTTGCCACTATGGTCAATTTTGCACATTCTTTATATGCTAAAACTAGCCCTCCAACTCCTAATTTAGTTCCTCCAAAATACCTTACTACAACAATTAGAATGTTTGTAAGGTCAAATGATTGTATTTGCCCATATATTGGCAGTCCAGCAGTATTTCGAGGTTCTCCATCATCATTTAAGCGATAGATCGTTTTTGTAATGCCAATTTGGTATGCATAGCAAAAATGCCTAGCCGTGTGATGTATTTTCTTGAGTTTATCTATGTGTTTTTTAATGGCTTGAATTTCTGAGACGGGAAATGCAAAGCCAAAAAACTTACTTTGTTTTTCTTTAAATAAAGACTCAGAGTTTATATTAATAGTACGGTATGTCTTTTTCATAGCTCTACATATAAAAATACTAAAAAAGATTTGCTTGATCTTTAAGTCTTTCAATTGCTAAACTCACAATTCGTTTGTTGAGCGCAGAAGTGTTTTGACTATAGCTGAGATATTCATCTGTTGTAAAGTGACCGATGATTATTCCTTTTATATAATTTTGAAATTTTTGATCCTTGAATAAAGCTTTTTCGATATAATCCAAGCGATTTTCATTACTCAATTCGAGAAAAACTCCTTTGTGTGTGTCAATGTATTTTCGAAAAACTTCTACTAATAGAGGGTTTTGTAATTTCAAAATAGGACGAAGGGTTTCGTTTTGAAAATGTTCTTGCTCACTTATTTTATCAAAGTTTTTTGTCTTTTTGATATCAGGACGAATTCGAATTAAATCATTTGCACGATTGTTCATTTTTTTATTTCAAGAGTAATTTGTAATCCCCCGCAACTTCTATTGCAGCGGATGAGCCTGTATCGTTTAGTAATGTTTTGTTAGTTTTTTTATCTAAAAGATGTATGTGGATTTTAGAATTCATGCTTTCTTCTATGCGCCCACTCATAAAGCCTGATATTGGAGCCGCCAAAGAGGTTGTTTTTTCTCTTTGTGCATTTATCTTTAATATATATGTAGAGTTTTCCATCTCAATTTTAACATTTTTTTGAGTGACTTTACAACTTGTTAATTTTGTTCTATTATAAGTTGTGAATTCGATGAGTTGATCATTGAATAGTAAGCCTGCTATATGACCAATGAAAGCACTTTTTAAAAATGGTATTTTAGCTACAGAAGCTTTGATAGATATTTCATTTTGTGAAAAATGATTGCTCTGCATCCAAATATAACCTTCCGGAAAAGAATGTCCCCAATCTTTTTCCATATACCCTTTTCCTTTATTGAAAGAGAGGCTTTCACCGTTTAAATATAATTTTCCTTTAACGCTATGATTCATGCTTAAAACACCGTGATAACATTCCATAAAAGGGATAAAAGAAAAGGGGCCCATGATGCCAGGTGAAAAAAAACTATTTGACCATGGTGTTAAATTTTCAAAAAAAAGTTCTCCTTTAATATTTGGTAAATCAAGAACTAATTTGTTTTCACTAAAAAAATTATTTTGAATTTTTAATGCATGTTTTTTTGGAGTAGGTTGAAATTTATTTGCTTCAAATTTGTGATACGCTCCTTTTAAATTCTTTCCATCTAATACTTGAATAAATGCTTGTTTTTGTCCATTTTCATCCATAGCAATACCTGGAATAATAGCTAATGCTTGACGCTGATTATGACTAACAAGTTTATAGTACCAGCCTTCAAAAAAACGCTTTGTTCTTCCCCATCCATGATAACACTCTGGGTTCCATAGCGCGTGAATTTTATTAAGCATACTAATTATATTTAGGAAGTTTCTTCTTTTTTCAAAGGCCCTCTTAAATGAATTATCAAACCATTTAAGAAATTACGTAAAACCTGATCACCGCATTCCATATACTTTGTGTGATTTTCTTTTCTGAAAAACGCGCCAAGTTCAGATTTGGAAATTCTAAAATCAACTAATTTACAAATTTCAACAATTTGATCATCACGTAGCTTATGAGCTACTCGAAGTTTTTTAAAAATATCATTATTTGTTAACCCCATATTCAAAGATAATTATAATATTGGTGAGTCTTATCTAAATTACAACAACCCTAATGGTGTAGTTAATATTTCATTAAGCAAAAATTAATATGAGTTTTATTTAGTTTTTATTTAAATTTGTGAACAATACTAGGGAGGTCAGAATTACCATTTCTTAATAAATTAAGTAAGACCCATATCTTCTTCATTAAGTTTGAGGGGGGGGGTGTCTTAAGTGAATGAATGGAAGAAGATGATAGACCATACACTTCAAGATATATAGTCTCATTGGTGTCTGATTTTCACAGAAACCTGATAAAAGGCGGTATTTATTTGTACCCTACCAGTAAAAAATCCCCTGTTGGAAAGCTTAGATTACTTTATGAATGCAATCCTATGGCATTTATAGCTGAGCAATCTGGAGGAAGAGCTTCAGATGGATTTAACCGAATATTAGATGTTGATCCAAACGGATTACATCAAAGAATTCTTTTCTTCTGTGGGAGTTTTAATATGGTGAAAAAACTTGAAAGTTTTATTGAAGAATCTCAATAGTGTTTTTTAATAGGAATTCATTTAAGTCAAATCTAAAAATTGTTTAATAGTACCTTCTTTCTTGTTATATTTAAATATTACAAGAAAATAATGATGAGAAAATCAACTCAACAATTCCTTGAAGACATAGGTGCAAAAATACCTATAGTTTGTGGCCCAATGTATCCAGGCTCCAATCCCGAATTAGTTGCTGCCGTTTCAGATTCTGGAGGTTTTGGAGTCGTACAGCCCCTTTCGCTAACCTCTCTTTATGGACATGATTTTAGAGAAGGCTTACAATTGATTAAAAAATTGACCAAAAAGCCTTTTGGAGTTAATTTTACAATTTTCGGAGGTGCGAATAAAAAGTATCATGAGCAGATGAAAAAGTGGATGGAAATTTCTATTGAAGAGGGCGTGAAATTCTTTTTGACCTCTCTAGGAAAGCCACATGAAATTGTAAAAACAGCAAAGCAGCATGGCATTAAAGTATACCATGACGTGCCCAATAAAAAAGTAGCCTTAGCCATGCGAGATGCGGGTGTTGATGGATTGAATTGTATTAATTGGCGTGGAGGTGGACAAACAGGGATACAGTCTGCAGAGAAATTTATAGAGGAATTACATGATATTGGGATTCCTTTAATTTGTGCTGGTGGTATTGGTAATGTGAAAGATTTTCAAAAAACTTTAGAGATGGGGTATGCGGGTGTGCAAATGGGAACTAGATTTTTGGCAACCCATGAATGTAAAGTAACGGAAAGCTACAAACAGGCAATCGTAAAATCTACAGAAGATGACATTGTTTGGACTAATAAAATTGCGGGTAACAATTCTTCTGTTATCAAAACAAAAGACATTATGCGAGGTGGTCTAAGAACTGGACTAATCGTCAACTTTATGTTGCGGCAACCTAAATTGAAAAAATATGCTCGTATGTATTTGATGAGTCAAGGAATTAAAAATTATAGTAAAACAGCTTTTGATGATTCTGTTCAGTTTTGGCAAGCAGGAAAAGGAGTTGGTAGTATTGAATCTATAACTTCTGTGGCTGATGTTTTAGAAGAGTTTACAAAAGCAATAAGGGTAAATAGTCAAATTAGGAAATAGTGATTTTAAATTTTATGAAAAAAGTTTTTTTTCTTGCCTTATTATTAGTCTCTTTTTATACTTTTTCTCAAAAAGAATACAGTAATGTGGTTTTACTTAGAACAACCAAGTCACAAGCTTTTAAGGGTTTTTCTTTTGGAGTTCTGCTTCAGGGTCAAATTAAATATCCACACCCCTATTATGGTCCTAAGGTTGACGGTTTATATAATGATGGTGCTTATCATTTCATAGTTGATTTTTATATAAAAAATTTCTTGATTGGATTTCAGATGACAGATGAATATTTATATCTTAAAAAAGCTGATGCTAACGGAGCTATATGGAAGCCTAGAGGTTTTAATGGAAGTTATTCTTCACTTACCAGAGCTTATTGGGTTTCTTTAGGCTATAACGTTTATAATAACTTTAATTTAAAATTAAGTGTGGGTTTTAGAAATGGTCCTTCGAATAGTGTCTTAATGAACGATAAACTTCCTTCTGAGATTGCAGAAGGGTTCAACTATAATGACCCTTCCAATATATTTAATTCGTCAGAAAATTCACTGAATAAATATTCTGAAATTGATTTTTCAGCATCAGTTAACTATCCAGTTATACTTTATAGAAAGTTTGGCATTGTCCCTGAGATTGGATATTCATTCAAACACGGAGGCTTAATGTCAGGAGTGAGTGTGATATTTTTAAATTAACAGTATGAATAGGTCTTGGTTTTTTGTTTTAATATTAATGCTTAGTAGCTGTTTTAACCGCACTTTATCAGATGCTCTTTTCGAATTACCTGAAACCATTTCGAATTCACTTCCTGTTATTACACTTACCGGTAACTCTATAATTGATATTGAAATAGGAGGTGTTTTTATAGAACCTGGTGCTACTGCAACGGATGCTACTGACGGTGATCTTACTTCTTCGGTTGTAATCTCAGGGATAGTAGACACTTCAACTGCAGGGACATATACCATAGTGTATTCTGTTACAGATAGTGATGGTGATTTTTCCTCCATTATTAGAATTATAGTTGTAAGCTTAGATCTACCACCTATAATTACATTAACGGGTTCTTCTACTATTAACCTTACTCTAGGTGATATCTTCACAGATCCTGGCGCAACTGCTAAAGATAATGATGGTGATCTTACTTCCTCAGTGACGACCTCTGGAACAGTAGACACTTCTAATGTTGGAACATATACTATAGTGTATTCTGTTTTGGATTCTGTGGGGAACTTAACTTCGGAAACAAGAACAGTTATAGTGGAAGAAGTACTGATTTATTTTGAGAATGGTACTTGTAAATGTACTAATGCAACAGTGGGAGATACAGAAGTAATAAATGGTGTAACCTATACTGCGGTTGATAACTCAACTATAGTAGCTCAAATAGCAGCGAGTAATTTTAATTTATGTACTACTCAGGTAACTGATATGACTGAGCTTTTTGAAAACAACAATTCGTTTAATTCTGATATTCGTTTTTGGGACACTTCAAATGTGAATAATGTGCAAGGTATGTTTAGTGGTGCAACTTCATTTAATCAAAATATAGGGAGTTGGGACACCTCTAATATTACTAATATGCGAGATGTGTTTAGTGGTGCAACTTCATTTAATCAAAATATAGGAAGCTGGAACACTTCAAGTGTTACTAACATGCAAAATATGTTTTATAATGCTAATTCATTCAATCAAGATATTGGGAGTTGGAATACATCAAATGTTGTCAGTATAGCTTATATGTTTAGAGATGCTACTTCATTCAATCAAGATATTGGAAGTTGGGATACTGCAAATGTATCTAATATGTATAGTCTCTTTCAGGATGCTGAGTTATTTAACAATTACATAGGAGATTGGAATACCTCTAATGTAATTAGCATGCGTAATATTTTTTTAGGAGCCACTTCATTTAATCAAGATATTGGTTCTTGGGACACATCTAATTTAAGCATCATGAGAGGTATGTTTTTAAATGCCTCTTCGTTCAATCAAGATCTGACTAATTGGTGTGTAAATAATTTTAGTTCTGAACCAGATAGTTTTGCAACTAACTCTCCACTTACAGAAGACAACAGACCAATATGGGGAACTTGTCCAGATTAGTTATATCAAAATCAGTAAGTTTAGCATTTCTTTCTTTTAAGAAAATACTATTCAACTGAACAAGACGCTACTAATACATTAAAAAAGAAGCTTATGCTTGAATATCTAATAGTGTTAATGTAGTGGTCGCTCCAGTCGTGAGACTTTCTCCAGTTGTTCCTAGACAAATTCAATTCCTGTAAAAGGACATCAATAGTCTCAATTAAGCTGGCACATACAAGACATTCTTGAATGTTTGGAATATCATCACTTTTATCAAAGCAAAGATTGAAAACAAATAAGAAGGTAATAATTAAATTTTTTTCATTTGTCAAGTATACTCAAGACTTACCTCAACTCTAGTATATTGCATTAATAAATTATTATTATTATTATGAAATTAAACTTATTGTCTTGTGGCGCTCAGAGGCCAGATAGAAGAGCAATATCCAAATGTATTGTAGAGGTTTCATCTAACATTGATGAATCCTTGTCGAATGACCTTACGGATATACTCTTAGAGGGGGACGCTGTATATATTGAGGTGGAAGATAAAAACTCTGGATCTGCTTTAAGATCTTTGCGAAAACTAAGTATTGACTACGAAATTATAGAATGAATATTCAGAAATAAAAATTAATGTGATTGAAATATCAATCTTCTTTAAATTCATTTTTCGATCATTTTTGACAGTTTTTTCCTGATCTAAGAATGAGTCGCTTAGTCTTCTTTTTTCTTGACTATTATTTTTATTCTTTTTTCTCCATCTTCACCATCCTCTTCCTCTCTCAATATTTTTATATCTTCTTGGTCCCATTCCACATCTCCTGCAAGATCTTTCATCATATACATATGCATATCTTTCATGTCCCCTTTTATCATACCATTAGTTGAATGTATCATTGGTAAAGAACGATGCCTTGCTTCCCCTTGTCTTCCTATTACAAACCCAAGTAATCCAAATATTATTGCAACAAGTGTTATTGTAAACCAGTTTTTGTTTAAAGTTTCCATAGTTATTGAATTTATTAATACTCAATAGGTTACGTTAAATTTATTAAAGAAAGAGTGTATATCGACAGTGGCCTATGAGAACACGATAGACATGCCGCTAAATATAAATCAATAATATTGGATAACTAATCCTCAGTTACATCTTCTTCAGTAAGTTCAGGTATTTATAGTTTTATAATTAATTTTAG
>NZ_CEXPNT010000012.1:41542-64016 GCF_982709265.1 Candidatus Marivariicella framensis
CAGTTACATCTTCTTCAGTAAGTTCAGGTATTTATAGTTTTATAATTAATTTTAGAGGAGTTTTTTATTTACCAGTCTTTTTTGAAATTTATAAGCAACCACGTTATTATGCCAAAAACTACAACAAGTCCAAAAACTAAATAAGTAGAGAATTTTTCATTCAGTTTTTTCATTTTCTAAAGATAGAAAATAAGCTTAAAGTAGAGTCTTGCTAATTAAGTTTAGGGAGTTTTTTTATGCTTTACCTCTGTGTATATAATTAGAAAAAGTAATGTTATTACTACAACTACAGCAATAGGTCTATACCATGAATTTGAAACACTAACTTCAAGAATTGTTGGTGTAAAAACAACAATCATCATTAAGGGGGAGAAATTTCTTTTGAAAAACCATTTCATTTATCTAAGATAGAAAATCTGAGCTTTCAAGATATTTTAATTCATTACTAAGGTCAGGGAAATAGCCGCTATGTTATGTAAATAATAGCTTTGATAATATTTCAGTATTAAAAAATATAAATAACTTCAGCCGAACCTATCCATGTAAAAATAAACTTCATTATCAATATGAGTTTAAATACAGTAATAGAAAAGTTTTTTAGTAAACATGTACCAATATATTTTCTATGCTATTATTAACAAAAGAAAATATTGACACATTATCTTTACAAAAAAATACATCCAATTGATGAAAAAAATAAATGATGCAAATACACTAACGTTGTCTAAAAGTGAAATGAAAGATTATGGCTATAGGGTTGTAGATGTTATTGTTGAACATTTTGATAATCAAAATTCTAAGAGCCCTGTTGTTAATGCGTCTAGAGAAAAAATGGATGCCCTTTTTTCAGAAAATATACCTGAAAAAGGAACAGAAGCTTCTAAAGTCTTAGAGTTCGTTGTTGATAAAGTACTTTCACAAAGTAATATTCCTTCACATCCAAAATTTTATTCATTTGTGCCTGGTCCTAGTAACTATATCAGCGCTATGGCAGACACATTGGCTACGGGGTTTAATGTTTTTTCTGGTGGATGGGCTGCTTCGCCTGCAGCTGCTGAAATAGAGATCGTAACTATTAATTGGCTTTTGAAGCTATTTAAATTTCCTAATAAAAAAGGAGGAGGTCTTTTTACAAGTGGAGGCTCAATGGCTAACCTTACGGCGCTAGTAACTGCAAGAAGACAAAAGTGTCGAGATGATTTTTCTAATGCCGTTATTTATATGTCTAATCAAACCCATTCCTCAAATATTAAAGCCCTTAAGACAATAGGTTTTAAGAAAGAACAGGTTCGGGTTGTTCCAACAGATTTAGATTTTAAAATATCAATAAATAAACTTAAAAACGCTATTGCAATTGATAAAATTAGAGGGTTTAATCCATTTTGTATTATTGCCAATGCAGGTACGACAAATACGGGTTCTGTAGACCAACTTGATGAAATAGCAGCAATATGTAAAACTCAAGACATATGGTTTCATGTAGATGGAGCATATGGTGGAGCAGGAATTTTATCTAAAAAAGGAGCTAAACTATTAAAAGGAATAGAAAAAGCTGATTCACTAACCATAGATCCACATAAATGGTTTTTTCAGCCTTATGAAATGGGTTGTTTGTTAGTTAGAAACCATAAATGGCTGAGTTCAACTTTTAGCGAAAAACCAGAGTACCTTAGAGATATTGAAGGTAATAAATCTGAAATTAATTTTTATGATCATGGCATACAGTTAACTCGCCGTTTTAGAGCATTAAAACTTTACATGTCTATAAAAACATTTGGATTAAGTGCTTTTAAAAAAGCGATTACATATAATATAGACTTGACAGAAAGTCTAGAAGTCCTATTAAGAAAGAGCCCTAATTGGGAGGTTGTATCTCATGCTACTCTAGCTGTAATTAATTTTAGATATAATCCAATTAGTAAAAAGTACTCTGAAAAAAAGCTAGATCATTTTAATCAGGAAATATCTCATCGTATAATTACCTCTGAAGAAGCACTTCTTGTAACAACCATATTACAAGGAAAAGTTGTGCTAAGAATGTGTTTAATTAACCCAAGAACTACTATCAAAGATGTTAAACAAACTCTAGATAAGTGTTTGTCTTTTGTAGAGGAAATTTTAATAGAATAAAACGGTTAGTGAAAACCCATTCAATGTATTTTAATGTTTTTTTATTTTTTATAATTCTACTTTTAGTTAAAACTGCAAGCGTATCTTCTTCATTTAGTTCAGGTATTTCTAATTTGCTTAAATGTCTTAACTTCATTGAATGAAAAATTTAAAACCAAATAGTCAAGGTGAAATTTATTGGGGACGCTCTAATGAATGGCTTATTGTTCTTATTACTATTTTTTTTTCTGGCTTATTATTTCAATTTCCCAGAATATTCAATTTTGATCCAGAATTTTTTTATCCTCGAAATATAAGTTTTATTATTTTTCCAATGTTAACTATATATGTTTCTTGGCGTAATAATTCATCTTTTAATAATTGGATTTTACCTTTTATTTTATTTATCACCTCAGCTATTTTTATAAACCTGCTTCCTGGAAATGATACAGTTGACGTTTTTGTACTTTCTTGTATTCATCTTCCATTATTTTTATGGTCTACGTATGGTTTTGCTTTTATGGGTAAAAAATGGAAAGATAATAATGCACGTATTAGCTTTCTTCGATATAACGGAGACTTCTTTGTAATGTCTGGATTGATTGGAATATCAGGATTTTTATTTACGGCAGTAACAATAGTGTTATTCGAACTAATAGACTTAAAAATTGAAGAGTTTTTTATAAACAATATTGCCAGCTGGGGAATAGCAGGAGTGCCAATTTTAGCATCTTTTTTGGTACTAAACAACCCTTCTTTAACTGGTAAAATATCTCCAGTAATTGCAAAAATATTTACTCCTTTTGTGTTTTTTACATTGCTTATTTTTTCAATCGCAATTACTGTTTCAAATAAAGACATCTACAATGACAGAGACTTCCTTTTAATATTTAATATAATTTTAATTGCTGTTATGGCTATTATACTTTTCTCTTTGGGAGAGTCTATTAAGTCAAGTAAAAATAATTTTCAAATGATTTTGTTATTTCTTCTTTCTCTTATAAGTATTTTAGATAATTTATTCGCTCTTTCAGCAATAGGGTTTAGACTTTTTGAGTTTGGAGTCACTCCAAACAGAATTTCAGTTTTGGGATCAAACCTGTTAATTTTGACTCACTTAATAATTGTTTCACAACAAATTTTTTTAGTTTTAAAAGGGTCATCAAATATTAAAAGTATTGAAAAAAGAATTGGAGAATATCTTCCTTTATACACAATTTGGACTATGATTGTGGTATTTCTTTTTCCCTTTTTATTTTAATTCTTTGTAAAGATAAATACATAGAAGATTACAAAAGGTTGCTAATAAGAATAAGAAATTTTGGTCTACGGTAGAAGGCCACGAAGATGAAATTTTAATATTTATCAATGGAATCGATCAAACTACTAGAAAATTCTACTTTGCAAAGTAAACCTGTTTTGAAAAGAATCTTATTTTAAAACAATTCCAATCCCTTTAATTTAGGTTAGGGGGTTTTCTTTTTTTTATCTTTTTTTATAAAAAATTCTTCAGCACTTATCCCAATAGCGGTCATTACTCCCCATCTAATAAGTTTACTATTATCCCAAGAAGTAAAATCAAAACTTGTTTCAAAAGGGAATAAATCAATTGCCCTAAATAAGTAAAAAAATAAAATGATTGCAGGAAAAGTTAAAATTCTTCTTTTCATATAATTAAGTTTAAGGTGGGGTTATTGTATCTTTGTTGACTAATTGTGTGGTTCTTTTTTTTCCACATAATTTTTTTATCCCTCTAGTGAATTTAGTAGCTAGGGGGATTTTTATTTTGTGTTATTGAAATAAATATACTTAATCCAATTTGTTAAGTATAATATTTACGGTATAAAGTCAAAGTAAGTATTTGGAAACGGTTCATCTTTTAATGTAAAATGCCACCATTCTTTTTCATAAGGAACAAAGCCTGAATTAATCAAAGTTTTTCGTAAAAGCCTTCTGTTTTGTTTTTGTGTTTCCGATAGATTATAAAAATTATAATTTGAAAGCTCTCCAAAGAAATCCCAATGCCCACCCATATCAACTAGTTTACCTTTGTTTTTACCCTTGAGGTGAATAAGGGTTAAATCAACAGTACTCCCCCTACTATGTCCGCTCTTCGAGGCAATAAATCCTAAATCAAAAAGTGTGTTTTTCTTTAATTCTGGATAGTATTGATTTTTATTAATTGTATCTGATTTAAGTTTTGACCAGCGAATAAAATGGTTTACGGCTTTTTGAGGGCGATAAGAATCATAAATTTTAATTCCTAAACCAAAAGGATTTAATTTTTTTTGAGCCATTTTTAAACCTTTTGCCAATTCATTTGTTCCTACTGCAGTATCTGAAATATAACCGTCGATAGGTTTTCCTATGAAATTATCTGAAGTTCCATATCTCAAATCAATCACAATATCAGGAACAATATCTTTTAATTGAGTAAAACCCTGAGGTAACTTTTGAGAGATGAGATTAAAGTGTATACATAGTAGAATGAATACTAATTTTCGCATTGAAAACAAATGATTAATAAAATCAAAAATAAAACATTTACTTGTCTTTATCCGCTAAATCACCTGAACTTACTAAAGAGGACATCCCTGTAACTTTTCATTTTAATAATCCTGACTAAGTTGTGGAGACCCTTTAATTAAGTTTAGGAGGTTTATTATCTTTTTAACCATTAAATAAATTAAACCACCGGCATATCCCCTTATTAAGTTCATATATGTTTTAATTTCTTACTATTCAAACTCTGGATAACAAGGAAAAAATACTTCAAAAGCTTCTTTTGAAGTATAGAATGATTTAGGGAAGTAATCTCCCATCACTGTAGCTTCAGTTCCAATTTCTTTGATATTTTGAATGGCATATGGGAAATTGGGAGATGCGAGCATATTTCGAATTTGTAATATCCCAATATTTTCATCCTCTAAACCATCACCGTCATCTGCAATGGGAAGCCAACCAAAGCCACATTCAATTCGTGCATTGCGGGGGCGGTCTAATTCCCTACTGACTACAATCATAAATTCACCATTCTTATTTACAGGAACTTGTTCGTCAAACAAACATCCATTTACACGAGTGTTGGCAAACCCTTGTACAGAACAAAGTGACCAATACACCAATTCTTCTTGGGTCATGGTTTTGTTTCCTTTTAATGTTTTCGGAGTCTGTGGAATTTTGCCCCTTAAAACAAATACTTTTCCAAACTTACGATTAATAAAGGTGCGGATATAATTGTTGTCTACGTTAGGATAAAATCCGCCAGTGCTTTTACGCGTTTTATCAGGCATTTCCCCGGTGTACATACCAATGAGGAATTTACGGTCGTATTGTAAATACCAAGTGGGTGGATTGGTTGCTGGATGGCCCATTGGGCGATTTGGAATACTTGTTATTTCATAATATTTTTCTAATGTAATTCCAATTGCATCGGGTTTTATTTGTAAAGGCTGTCGTGTTTTAAGAAAAGAACATGCATCTGCTCCGCGATAGATAGTCCCATTTTTTAAGGTCAATACAGGAGAAGGTAATCCTACACCCCCAGTTTCGTCAGTATTTTCATCCGGTACATAGACGCGGTATAGAACAGATTGCTGTTTTAGGCCATAAGATGGTGCATGTAAAGTGTTGTCAACGCGGGTTCTGTTATTGATTTGATCTTCCAGAATAGGTTTTAACAATTTAATTCCTTCTGCTTGTAAGGATGGTGCGGTTTCATTTTTAAATTGTACTATATATGATCGTTTCGGATTTGTTCTATCTGCTCCCTCCAAAAAGGGATTAGCATGATCTTCATCAGCATTAATTAAATAATCTGCCATTGATTCCTGTGGTATTCCTCTTCCATCATAACTGATAAAAGACATATAGCGTGAATGCGGAAACTCTCCCTCTAATTTTAGTGTAGCACCTTCAGGCATAGTAAACACAGCACTCCAATAGAAAACACCTGCATCGGGATAAGCAATATTCATATAGGGATCTGCACTTACTGGTCCGCGCGACCAAAAGCAAGTTCTTGGTCCAGGAATACCTGAGATGTTCATTTTCGTTTCAACGAGATTTTCTTTCTGAGGAAGTTGACAAGAAGTTAAGGTCACAAATAGACAAAGACCAATGATGAAAAGGAGTTTTTGCATGATTTTAGTAATGTGTGAATATAATAAAAAACCCTAAACTTAATTAGAGTGTTAGTGCTTAAAGATATGGATGTGTATCTAATATTACATCTGAACCAAATAGTTTTGCAACTGATTCAGCACTAACAAACGCTAATAAACTCCTCTGGAGAAAGTATCCAGATTAGGCATATCTTCTTATTTTAAAATTATTGTAAATTGTATGTGTGAAAAAATACCCAAATTAATATGAAATTGCCTAAGATCTTTAGCAAAGCGCCTATAGCAATAGACGCAATAAAAGACAAAAAATATGCTTGGTGCTCTTGTGGGTTGTCAGAAAACCAACCTTTTTGCAACGGGGCGCATAAAAGGTTTAGATTTACTCCCAAAATATTTACTACTAATGAGGATAAAAAAATATATCTATGTAACTGTAAACAAACTTCAAATCCTCCTTATTGTGATGGAACTCATAATAAATTATAACGCATCCTAAAAATGCACTAAACCACCGGCATATCTTCTTCAGTAAGTTCAGGTGTTTTTTAATGCGTCATCTATAGAGCAATAATTAAATTACTTACTATGTATTGCATAGTACCATTTTATGTATTACATTCGTAAAAAATTTAATTTCATTTAAGAAAAACTATTTATGGAAACTCTAAATAAAAATTGGTTCGCAATTACACTTATCGCTGTAATCTTTGGTCTTCTTGGTTTTTTAATAGGTAAACAAGGTAATAAACATTCTTGTTCTATGATGAATGGCTCTCAAAAAATGTTGCATATGGATAGTTCTATGAAAATGGGAAAAAAACATATGATGTTTATTAAGGATGGCAATGAAATGATTGAAGACATTGATATTCAAAAAGAAGTAGGTGAGGATGGTGAAACAAAGATAAAAATTATAGCAAAGACGAAAAAAGAGTAATTATCGATTTTAATTATTAAACCACCGGCATATCTTCTTCACTAAGTTCAGGTGTTACATATCAATACATACTAATTAATATATGTTACAAATATTTTTACCTTTAGAGTATGAAAACACTTCTTTGAATGGACTTTAATAATTAAGTCAAAGTATTTAAGGCATGAATAGACTCCTAAGTAATATATTCCGAAGAAGCCTTGGATATCTTCCTTTTCTATTATGCTTCATTCTTCTAATACACACAGATTCTTTTATGAGCTTTTCTTTGTGGAATGGTTTTATTCAGATACTTCTTTTTTTATTTGTAGTTTGTATTCCTGCTTACTTTACAAAACGCATGTCCTATGTAGACATTGCATGGCCATGGGGGCTTGTTTTGATATCATTTTTAGTGCTAATTAATGGAAAGGGCTATTGGTTAAGAACCTATTGTGTTGCAGGAATGTATTTTTTTTCTGGATTGAGAATGGGTATAGGAGCACTAATATTATTTAAAAAGGGACATTTAAATTCTGAACTTTCGAGGTATCAGTTCCAAAGAAAAAGATGGCAAAAATTAGAATATAAAAATGAAGATATTTCACTTCAGTATGAAATATTAATTCAATGTTTTGCAAACACAACTTTTTTGGCCCTACCCGCAATAATTCAAGTATATAATCCTCAAGAGAATATATCTTTACTTGAAATATCAGGATATATTATGTGGGTTTTGTTTTTCATAATGGAGCATATAGCAGATTTTCAAAAGCAAAAATTTTTAGAAAAATGTTTTTTAGAAAAAAAGAAGAAGCAGGTTTGTAATGTTGGTTTATGGAAGTATTGTAGACATCCTAATTATTTTTCTGAGTGGATGATTTGGAATGCACTAATTCTATCTTCACTTCCTTCTTTGTTTTATCTATTGCCTTATGAGAAATTATTATTATGGATAGGATTATTGATTTCACTAATCTATATCTCTAGGCTTATGTATACTACACTTGTGTATTATACAGGAGCTATACCATCAGAATACTATTCTTTAAAAAAGAGACCCGATTACAAAAAATATCAAGAAACAACTAACATGTTTTTTCCGGGTAAATCCAAAAAGCATAGTATATAAATTATATGATTGATCTGAAGTTAACCCTGTCTGGGGAACTTGTCCAAACTAGGCACTTCTTCTTCAGTAAGTTCAAGTGTTTTTAATTTCTTTACTTTTAAAAATATTAAATTGTTAAAAACAAGTAAATGTTTTATATTATTAATAAATTTATAATGAAAAAATCACTCAACTCTATTGTTTTAGTAGCTTTTTTTAAGAAACATAGTTTTGTAATTACGGCATATTCACTTGCAGCATGTGTTCTTTTAGAGTATTTATCCCAATCAAAATGGTTAATTCTTGCCTTTGCTGTACTAAGCTTTATTGGTGCAATTACTCAAGTCTCTATAGGTCTAAAGAAAAAGAAATAATAATTTTTTTACATTTAAAAAAACTAATACAATGAAAAATCTGCTTCTTATTTTACTGTTTGTTCCTTTAGCTTCTTTTGGGCAAACGAATAAAATTAAAGACTACAAAGTAACTATTCTTTCCACAATGCTTTCTGATACTCATATTGGTGAATGGGGTTTTTCAGCAATTATAGAGGCTGATGGTCAAAGAATTTTATTTGATGCCGGCTCAAGAGAAAATACTGTTTTACAAAACGCTAAGGAGCTAAACATAAATCTAAACAATATAAACGATGTTTTTTTAAGCCATAACCATAAAGACCACACAGGAGGTTTAATTACCTTAAGAGAAAAACATCCTAATTCTTTTTCTAATGCTCACGTAGGAGAGGGAATTTTTTATTCAAGACCTAATTCAAAAGGTTCTGACCATTATATTCTAAATAATAAAAATAAAATTCAAAACCTTGGTATAAATTTTATATCGCACACAAAGCCTTCTCAAATTATTCCTGGGATATGGACAACAGGAAAAGTTCCAAGAAAATATGATGAAAAAAACTGGAGTGAATTGGGTGAAATGATTGATTCTAATGGTGAAAAAACAGAAGATATTATTCCTGAGGATCAATCATTATTTTTTGATACAGAAAATGGAATAGTTCTTATAAGTGGTTGTGGACACGCAGGTCTTGCAAACACTTTAGAGTATGTGAAAACAATAATGCCAGACAGGCCTATTTATAAAATTCTTGGAGGTTTTCATCTACTAAAACTTGATAATGAAAAGCTCAAATGGACTGCAAATAAAATGGAAGAAGCTGGAGTTAAATATTTTATTGGAGCACATTGCACTGGCATAAATTCTACTTACGCAATAAGAAAATTTATGGGATTATCATCTGAAAATGCTTTAGTTGGTTCAGTTGGAACTTATATTAACAAATACGGTGTTGTTTCAGGATATATGGAGTAATTAAACCACAGGCACATCTTTTTCAATAAGCTTGTGCCAAGCAATTAATTATATACTAACTATTGTAATCCTTGTAATCTTTGGAAGGATCATAATCCATCTTTGTTTTTATTGAACTTAGTTCACTTCTAGAATCTTTAGATCGAATTATTGGAAATAATAGTTGAACATACCAAGGTTCTTTCATCTTATTCCAAGCACCAAATTTAGAGGGGTACTTCCTTGTTATTTTAGCAGTTCCAAATAAAACATCCCAAAAAAATAATAAATTTCCATAGTTTCCATTCGGATTAGAAACTCCATCTTCAGAAGTTAATCCATGGTGCGCATAATGTGTGCAAGGGGTTGAAATGGTCCGCTCAATTAACCAAGCAATGGGGTGTAGTGCTTTATGTTTATATAAAAATCTGTCCCATCTAACTTCACTATGCGCAAGTAGAATAACGGTCATCTTAATAGGTAAGTAATATAAATAAACTTCAATCATTCCAAGATAGATTAAAATGGCAGAGAACCAGATTCCAGGCATAAAGGCATAATACAAAACAGCATTTCTATATGTGACTAGAACGCCCATTTCCTCAACTACATGATGTGGTCTATGTAATTTCCACATAAAAGGGTTTTTATGGGAAAGTCTATGCCATAAATATTGAGTAAGGTCATCAAGTATTAGAAATGCTAAAACATGCCATAAAAAAAAACTGTTTATAAAATAATCTTCATATAAAGAGAGCCACATGTCCATCATAAATAAAACAAAAAGAAGAATGGCTGGTTGAATTAAAGTAGGTAAAACAGTCAGGGAGATAAGTTCAATAGTTAGATCGTTCTTTGTTCTTTTATCATTAAAATACAAACCACCAAGAGATTCAATGATTCCTAGAATTAAAAGAATTATAATCGGAATTAACTTACTTATACTTTCGTTGTTCATGATTTATAAAAATAAGTAAATAAAGATTAATAAACCACAGGCATTTCTTCTTCAGTAAGTTCAGATATTTGTGATTCAAGAACAAAATGTGGTGTTAGTTTCTCGTTCGCTTGAGCCCTAAAAAGTAGCATCTTTTATGGGAAAAGTGTTAAGGGCTATTGAATAATTTTACTGTTGGATCGCAGCTGATCAACTTCCTGAAAGCTGCTGTCATAATCAGTTCTTAACGTTCCCATCCAACGGTCCCAAAACAAAAAATAAAGTCCGTAATTTCCTTTAAATTGAGCATGATGAGCATTATGAGCGACTGAGGTGTTGAACCATTTACCAATGCTATTTTTATTGAACCCTTTTGGATAAATTTCATATCCAAGATGTCCGTATACATTATAAACCGTCATGAATATTAAAAACGCAAACAAAGCCGAAACATGATGAGGTATGAGAAAGGTAATTGGAAAGATTATTCCAGCTTCAACAATTCCTTCTAGCGGATGAAAAGCAAAGGCTGCCCAAGGCGATGGATTAGTAGATTGATGATGTACTTTATGAAACAAGCGATAAATTTTTGGGTGATGCATAGAGCGATGTGTCCAATAAAAATAGGTGTCGTGGACTATAATCATGAGTAATACACTAAAAAACCAATAGCCTATTCCATATTCAGTAAACGATTCATAGCGAAGACCCTCTTGGGCTAAAGGCGAACGAATGGCTATCAAACCAATCAGCATAAAAATAAATAGACTCAATATAGAATAGCTAATTTCCCGGTAATAATCTTTGTTATTTGGAAATCGGTTTTGAATTTTTTTAGGCAGCCATTTCTTTTTGAATAAAACATAAAAAACGAGGAAGAAGACTCCGGCAACAATTAAATAACGCATTAAGTTGAAAGTTGAAATCTTCGCAATTAACTCTATTAGTGTTTGATCCATGTGTTTAAGTTTGAATTTTAAATAATCTTCTCAATGGTATTGAAGTGATGATGAATTAAAATTATCAGTCATTAGAGTCTCGTTTTTATTCTTTAGTCGATACGAAAAGATGTTCTCTAAAGGAATTCCCGACGTAAACAACTTTCCTCTTTCTAAAGAAACGACTTTTATAGGGTACATGTATAGATTAGGCATATTTTCTTCAGATATTAAAATTTAGAATCCTTATCATGAAATCAATTGACAAAATTGTAATATATAATTATCAGTCGTTTTGTATTTTTATCAGAACTATGTGTAAAAATTCTTTGTTTATTTTAATTCTTTGTTTTTTAATACTCAATATTCATTGTGAGTCAGAAATCAAATTAAAATCAGTAACTGTTGAAGATTTTTCAATTTTTATTGACTCAACAAACTATATAACTGATGCGGAAAAATTCGGATGGTCTTTTATACAAAAGGATGTGTTTAACTTTGATGTAATTCAGAGTGTTTCATGGAAATCTCCTAACGGAGAGTCAATAAAAAACTTCAACTTACCTGTAACACAAATAAGTTATAACGATGCTTTGGCATATTGTAAATGGGCAGGTGTAAAATTACCCACTTACGATCAATATTGGAAAGCAGTTGCTAATGACAAAAGACCTGTAATTAGTGAATCTAAGTCTATCCAAGAAATTAATAGTGTCAATATAGTTGGAAATGTTTGGGACCTTACCACAACAGAAAACATAAAAGGTGAAATAAGATTAGCTGGTGGTTCTTATTTATGTTCACCTAAAACTTGCCATGGAACTCAGCGGGAAAGAAAATTATTTGTAGATAAAGAAACCGCTAATACTCATATAAGTTTGGCTGTTTATAAACCTTAAGGTCTAAGATTAGTTAAAATAATTATTTTATTGTTTGTTATTGCTCATCTAAAACTGGCATATTAAATTTTTTAATAGTGGCTTTTTTATGTGCTTCTTTCATTGATCTTTCCATTTTTTTAACAATCTCAGGATAATTAGTAGCTACGTTATTGATTTCTTTTGGATCTTTCTTTAAGTTATAAAGTTGAAGTTTTGATGGTCCTTTTAATAGCTCTTTTTTAATTCCCTTCCATTGATTAAATCGAATAGCTTGTTGCCCTCCATAGGAAGGAAATTCCCAATAAAGATAGTCGTGTTTTTTCTGTTTTTCTCCAATCAATGTAGGGTAAAAACTAATACCATCATTATGATAAAATGAAGGTTTGCCAATAATATCAGACACAGTAGCAAAAAAATCATAGAAAGCGCTAGGGTGATCTGATATTGATCCGCTTTTGATTCTTTTTGGCCATGTTGCAATAGTGGGCACTCTAATTCCACCTTCGTTAACACTGCCTTTGACAGTTTTTTTTGAATTTACAAAAACCCCTGTACTGTTAAAAAAATCAATATCAACTTGTTTTAAGTGAGTTGGACCATTGTCGCTTGTAAAAATAATAAGAGTGTTTTCATATTTTCCAATTTTTTTAAGTTTTGCAACAATTTCACCCACCTGCTCATCTAAATAAGAAATCATAGCAGCATAAGTAGCCATCGGAAACTGATTTGGATAATACCCTTTATCACCTATGTAAGGTTTTTCTTTTCCTATTTTTTTTCTATAATAATTTACCCATTTTTCAGGTGCTTGAAGAGGTAGATGAGGAAGGGGACTTGCATAATAAAGAAAAAATTTATTGTCTTTATTTCTATCTATAAACTCTAATGCCTCATTGTGCATTAGAGTTGGCCCATAATCATTTTGATTGTAGACTTCATAGCTTGAAGGACTGTTAGGGTCAAGGCCTGTTTTAAGAGCGCCTTTATCAACGATCTTATTGCTAAGAATGTGCCTTTCTTTATTTTTCCATAAATGACTTGGGTAAAGAGTATGAGCCTGTCTTTGGCAGTTATAGCCATAGAAAAAATCAAAACCTTTATTATTTGGAATACTATTTGTATGAGGAGCACCAAGACCCCATTTACCAACCATTCCAGTTTTATAACCGTTAGATTGGAAATAATTAGCAACGGTTATTGTTGAGTCAGGCAAAGGACGCTGTCCTTCAAGTTTAGGGTCTTTAAACATAGCTTTAAAGCTCCAAACATCACCTCGTTCTTTCCATTCATCATTTCCTCTAACTGAATTATTACCTGTATGAAGTCCTGTCAACAAAACAGCCCGTGAGGGAGCGCAAACTGGTGATCCAGAATAATGATCTGTCAAAATCATTCCCTGTTTTGCTAATTTATCTATGTGGGGAGTCTCAATTACCTTTTGACCAAATACTCCTAATTCACCATATCCTAAATCATCGGCCAAAATATAAACAAAATTCGGGGACTCAATTTTTTGTTCTTTTTGAGAGCATGAAACCCAAACAAAAAAGAAGATAATAATAAGAGTTGATTTTACTTTCATATCATTTTCAGTTATTTTATCAAAGATAAAAAATCAATTTACCTATTAATCATGTCTAATAAAAGGTAAGATTGGAAAAATAATAAATTCATAAACCCCGAGTTTCACTATTATTATGCAAAGGATTAATTGAAAAATACCTAAACTTACTGAAGAAGATATTCCTGTAGTTTGTTTTAGCGGGTTTTATAGGCATCTCTTCTCGGTAAAAGGTTATTGACTTAAGTTGCTTCAATACTTAAGAGTAAAATTTTAAGTATCTACTATTCTTTGTCTGTTATTTACTATGAATAAAAAAGAGGTAATAGAGGATGATTTTTATACTTTTATCCTTGATGTCTAAATTATGGAATATTAGACTTCAAATATTTCAAATAAAAAAATTAATGAAATCATGAAAAATATAATAATGGTAGTTGTATTGACACTATTAGTTTTGAGTTGTAAAAATGAAACAAAAAAAGCTAATGTAAATAATCATGAAAATCATGTTGCAAGCTCTGAAAATGATGAAGTACCAAAAAATATAGTGCTAAGCCCTCATAAATTTACAATGGAAATGATTGGTAACGCTCATATTCATATTGATTACTCTTCACCAGGAGTTAGAGGACGAGTTATTTTCGGTGGATTAGTTAGCTATGAGAATGTTTGGCAAACAGGAGCTCACAATGCCACTTGGATTGAAACTAATAAAGATTTAGTTATAAATGGAAAACTACTATCAAAAGGAAAATATGGGTTTTTTACAATTCCATCAAAGGATGATTGGACTATAATAATTAATAAAAATTGGAATCAACATGGAATAGATGATTATGATGAGAATGACGATGTAATACGATTTAATGTGACACCAAGTATTTCTGATGAAATTATAGAGCATTTAGATTACACGATAACTAAGGTCAGTGAGAAAGAAGGTAGTATATCTCTTGCCTGGGAAAAGGTAACAATTAGTTTTCCTTTCAATATAAATCAATAAACAATAGGCTGGAACACTTCTAGTATTAATTTATTTTTACTTCCTTTTGGTCTTGGCATAATGTGTTATATTGGTTTGATGAAAAAAATCTATTACAATATTGCGGTTGGTTTAACTATTATAAATCTTGTTGAAGTAGCTATCAGAAAATTTACTGGCTTTGGTTCTATACTTCCTACTCCTATTAAAGTTGTTTTTATAGCTGTCGCACTGTTATGCTTTGGAATACACTTCTATAAAAATAAAAAGTAATATTCTGTTTCTAAAGTAAGACCCAATAAATAAGTTTTAAAAGAAAGAAAAAGCCAACACAATGAAAAATTACTCTGATTTTGTATATAAGACACTTATCAAATTTTATAAGTGTGAATTAAAAACTTGGAGAAATATTTTTAGGTATAGACCCTAAGCCGCCGACATATTATCTTCAGTAAGTTCGGATGTTTTTATTTCTTACTTTTAAGAATAATGAAAAAGGCACTCCTTTTTTTACTAGTTTTTCCATTAATTTCTTTTAGTCAAGAGAAAAATGATAACTATATTATTGAGGGTAGTATTTTCAAGGTTTCATATAATGAACAATATGAACAGCCTAATTGGATAGAATATAAAGTAAGAAATATCAAAAAAAACTATGACAGGAAAGGACGTAATTTTTATAATGTAGATAGTGTATTTACATCAAATAATGCTGATTATAAAAACAACATCTGGGATAAAGGACACATAGCTCCTGCAGCATCTTTTTCTGATACTGAAGCCAATTTAAATGCTACATTTTCTTTCTTAAACTGCACTTTACAGCATAATAACCTTAATAGATATGAATGGGCTCAATTAGAGAGTAAAGTAAGAGACTGGGCATCTTTGTATCAATCAGATATTGGTGTTAGAGTAGATGTTATTTTTGAAAACAATCATCAGATACTTTCCACAGGAGCTCATATACCAACCGCCTTTAAAAAGAGCATAACGTTTCCTAATGGAAGTACTAAATGCTTTTACTTTCTCAATCAACCAACAAATGGAATGGATTGGACTGAATTTGAAGTACAATGCAACTAAACATAATCTTCAGTAAGTTCAAGTGTTTTTAATCCTCTAATTAAGTTTAGGGGAGTTTTTAGTATTGTTTTTAACTTTCAAAGCAATAAATATGAGTAAAAATTGAATTGATAATCTTATTAACGCAGCCTTATGGCTTCCTATGGCGGGTGTGTCAGAAAACACATCCCAAATATGAATGGGTAAAAACAGTAGCATTAAAATTAAAATTCCCCAAGCTCCTATATTTGCATATTTTTTAAAAAATAATGCAATACCAAATAAAATTTCTAACAGACCAGAAACATATATAATAACTGAAGTAAAGGGTAAAAAGGAAGGCACAAAAGCAATATAATTATCAGGTTCTATAAAATGTTGAACACCTCCAAATATTAATAATATTGCTAAAGTAATTTTTAAGATTAACTCTATTTTTTCTTTCATAATCCAATTATATTGATAAATGTAAAATGGGGTCTTGATATGACTTTTTTAAAATGAAAAAAGGACAATTAAAGCCTGAGAAAATAGACAGATCCTGGTTTAATCTTGTTTAAAATCGACTAATCTCTGTTCCATCTAAGGAGGAAATGCCTTATTCAATTGTACAAGTAGCTCCCATTAAATTCAATAAATCTTTATAAACTGTAACTGACGCTAAACTTATAACTTCACCTGTATCAGGATTAGTTGCCCCAACACAGAAACCGCTCAATTCAGAAGTTGTAATATCTGTTTCTCCAAAGGTGGAACAAACCAAACATTGACTTGCTGCAGCTGGATCGTCGTCTTTACTGCAAGAAATTAAAGATGCAATTAACAAGGTAGTCAGTAGTACTTTTTTCATTATAAATTTATTTATTATTAAAATAAAACATTTACTTCTATTTAATATTCTTAGAAATAAATAATACTTAAGATATAAAATTTATATGATATAGAATAACGGTAAACAGGCAAATCCAATAATAAAATATTATTGCCTGTAAGAAAAGATTCTTACATTTGAATTGATATTAGGCTGCACTTTGGAAAGAAGATTATCTCTTTCCAATTCTATATCAATCAAAAGGCTAATA
This sequence comes from Candidatus Marivariicella framensis, assembly GCF_982709265.1. Taxonomy (NCBI): domain Bacteria; kingdom Pseudomonadati; phylum Bacteroidota; class Flavobacteriia; order Flavobacteriales; family Flavobacteriaceae; genus Candidatus Marivariicella; species Candidatus Marivariicella framensis. The sequence goes on from NZ_CEXPNT010000012.1 coordinate 58,563, forward strand.
GAGTTATCTGCTCTGTTAGCTTTTTTCTTATTTTAAGCCAAGTCTTCTTTACTTTTTACTGACGTTTAATAATTTCATAGCCTTTTTTAGCTTGTTAATTGCCTATTCTCTTAAAGATTTCTATCCCTCCTGAATGACGAAAAGAATAGATCGTTACAACTTGTGTCAATACCTAGTTTAAGTTTCTATCGCTGCTATTTATCTTGCTTCGCAAGAGTTGTTTAATAAACTAGTATTTATTTCCTACTTTTAGCTAACAACCATCACAATGAAAAAGTTACTTCTTCTTTTACTGTTTGTTCCGTTAGTTTCTTGTTCTACAGGTGACGGAAATAGTAATTCAAATGAGTGTAAGGAAAACGGAAATTTGTATTGATTATCGAGGTAAACCAACCTAACTTCGAGGTTTAGTTCAGGGTCAATACTTTTAACAATGAATAGATTTTAATCCTTTACCTGTATGAAATTCAAACTGAAATGGTTTTGGATAGTATTTTTTATTTTCAAAATTATTTTTGGCCAAGAAACTCCTCCCCCTTCTTTAAGTGCTCAGGGAGAACAAATATACTGTCCTCAATCTGAAGAGTTTATAGTCACAAGCTTTAATCTTGAAAATTTAGATATAAGTATTGTTAATTCAGTGTATATTCAAATATCATTAGGATATGTTTTTTCAGAAGATATACTTAAATTAAATGGCTCCCATCCTAACGTACAGAGTCAGTGGAGTTCAACCGAAGCAAAACTAACTTTAACTTCTATTTCTCTAGGTGAGAATTCAAGATTTGATCTTATAGACGCTGTTAAAGAAGTAGTTTTTTACTCAAGTAATCAAGACATATCAATTGATAAGACATTCTCCATTACACTTGGGGCGGCAAATTATCTTCCATCAACAAGTCATTACTATGAGTTTTTTCCAAGTATAAACGTTACTTGGGATGATGCAAAGGAACTTGCTGAAAACAAAAATTATTATGGTATTCAAGGTTATTTAGTCACTATTCTTTCTCAGGAAGAAGCCGATATTTCAGGAAGTCTAACAAGTGGAGTAGGTTGGATTGGTGGATCAGACTCAGAAAATGAAGGCACTTGGAAATGGGTTACTGGGCCAGAAGCTGGAACTATATTTTGGACTGGAACAAGTACTGGAACAACTGAAAATTATGCTAATTGGAATAATAACGAGCCTAACAATTGCTGTAATGGAGAAGATTATGCTCACATCACTGACCCTTCTATTGGTTTTTCGGGGTCTTGGAATGACCTTCCTAATACTACAGCAACTTCTGGCCCATATCAATCACAAGGCTATATGGTTGAGTATGGGGGCTCTCCTGGCGACCCTGATCTCCAAATTTCTGCAAGCACAAAATTAATAATACCTAAGTTAATTAGCTACACTCCTGGTGAAGCTTGCATTGGCGAATCTATCACATTAACAGCAAGCGCAAATCATTCTGATATTAACTGGTATAATAGTAATGAGGGAGGAACAGTTCTCCACTCAGGGACTTCATTTACTGTCCAAATATCAGACACAACGACCTATTGGATTGATATAATTCCTGGTGAGTGCATAAATGAGACTAGAACACCTGTTATTGCAACAGTTCATCAATACCCTGAAATTATTGAAAGAAATCTAATTATTGAACAGTGTGATAATGACTTAATTAATGATGGAAAAACACTCTTTAATTTAAAAGCATTTGAACCATTAATTTCCCTAAATCATCAAGAAGAAACATTTGAATTTTATAACGAACCTGATTATAATATTGATTCATTAATTTCAACCCCTCTTGAATACATAAATTCTAATTTTGAGGATCAATTATATCTAAAAATTATAAATCCTTTTGGATGTTTTGAAACTGCTACACTTACTTTAAAAGTTGCTGCTAGTTTAATTGAATCTGACTTTCTTCTTGAATTTGAAAAATGCGAATCTGAATTTAAGCTTCTTGAAGCAGGTATTGAAATTTGGGACTCCACAACCTTAGAGACCATTCGGCAAACTCTTATTGATTCTGATCCTAAATTCTCAGCACAAAATATAGCAATAACATTTTATTTTAATGAAAATGATTCCTATCTAAGACAAAATCAAATTGAAGAAACAAATGCCGAGTTTATAATGTATGACCCCTATATTCAAAATATTTGGGCTAGAGTCGATAATATTGATTTAAATATAATTTCTTGTCTTGGAATTAAACAGGTTGCAAATCTTCGAGTAAAAAAACTTCCTGAATTTGAATGGATAAATCAAATTGATATTGTTTGTCTCAACTTAGATCCTGTTTTATTGGAAGTTCAAGCTTTAGATGATCGAGAATATAATTATACTTGGACGAAAGACGGATTAAATCTAGACTCAGGAGGAGAAGGAAGAATATATATAAACGAAGGTGGGTTATTCGAGGTTACCGCAGCCACTAAAAGTGGAACTTCTTGTTCTAAAACCATAACAATAGCACTAATATCATCTGAAATTGCAAGTATCACCCAAGCAGATCTGGACATAATTGATCAGGCTGGAGATACAGGCTCTGTAGAGATTAAAAAAGAAACTATAGGTATTGGAGATTATGAATTTGCAATAGATGATGTTTTTGGGATTTATCAAGATTCATCATACTTTGATAATCTACTTCCAGGTATTCATAAAGTCTATGTTAAGGATAAAAATAATTGTGGGGTAGCAGAAATTGAAGTCTCTATTTTAGGTCACATGAAGTTTTTTAGTCCAAATGGAGATGGAGTAAATGATTATTGGAATGTATTAGGTGTAAGTAAAAACTTTCAACCAAAAACTAGAGTTTATATCTATGATCGAAGAGGTAAATTATTAATTGATTTAAATCCCTTAACCAATGGCTGGGATGGAACATATAATGGTTTGAAACTGCCTCAAGACGACTATTGGTTTCATGTTTATTTTGAAAATGGAAAAGCGTATTCTGGACACTTTAGTTTATTAAGACCATAATTATGATAAAATATTTAAAATGTATTTTATTTATGGTGACTATTATAAATAGTTTCAATATTAAATCCCAGGGTTTTATTCCAATGTTTAACGAATATCTTTCAGAAAATTTATATGTAACCCACCCGGCAATGGTTGGTGTTAATCTTTCAGGGGCTAGAATTCAATTTGGAGTTAGAAAACAATGGTTTAATCTTGAAGAAGCGCCAGGTACAAATTTACTAACATTCGAATATAAAGCCAAAGCAAATTCAATCTTAGGTCTTCAAGTAATTAATGATCATAATGGATATCATTCCAAAAAGTCAATTTATTTAACCTATGGTTATCGTATTTATTTGAATGATAAAATCTGGAATACAAAGCGATCTTTTCCAACTAAAAATGACAACATCAAAGAACTATCATTTGGCTTAAGTTTGGGGTCCGTTAGATATAGCCTAGATCAAACTGATTTTGATTCAAGAATTGCTGATCCTTTATTAATGAGTAATTCAAGTCAACAAAGCTATCTTACATTTGACGTAGGGGCAGCATATGTCTCTACTCATTTGTCTTCTCAGTTTTCTATAAAAAATATAACCCTAAATCCCTCAAAATTAAACAATGAGGGGTCTAATGCTTTTAACTCTACAAGTTTCAAACATTATTTATTTTCTATTCAATACGAAATATATTCAAATAATGGTTGGAATTTAGAGCCCTCATTTTTAATACAATATTTAGAAAAAACAAAAGAAAGGAGCTCTGATTATAACTTAAAACTTTATCGAATTATTCCAGCTGGTAGAGTTTGGATAGGCATTTCGTATAGAAGAAACTCAGTAGGAATATCATATGATGACAATGGAGCCATTGTTAATCAATATTATAAGCACTTAACTCCTATTTTAGGATTGAACTACAAAGAATATATGTTTTCTTATCACTATACTTCTAATCTTGGTAAACTTAATATTGGAGCATCTGGACTTCATTATTTTACAATAGGAATATCCCTTTAAAGATGATTTTAATTAACTTCGACTCATCCCTCTGATTAAATATATCATACGGCACATCAAATCAATTTACATTATACACACAAAGTAGATTGCCAATTACAAATAACTATTATCTATTATAATCGCAAGTATATAAAAATGTGATTTAGTATAAACCATAAAAAGTTTTGTGTGTTACAAACCCATATAGGGAAAGAACCTGATGAGAAGCTTTCCTATAAAACGGAAGGCTTTTTTATTTAGAACTAGTATAAATAAGTAAAAAAATCTTAAATAGTTGTTTATCAGAGGTTATAAATAATTTTTTTTGTTAATTAGTTCTCCTTTAAATAAATATAAAATCTATGAAAAGGCTTCTTTTTATCTTATTAATATTTTGCTGCTGTAGTCCACAGGAAAATAACTGGGATAATTTAATTGTAAACAATTCATTGGAAGGATGGCATATCTTTCAAGATAATGGTTCAAAAAAAGGGTGGAGTGTCAAAAACAACACCTTAATCTTTGATACCCTTTCAGGATTAGAGTCTGGAAATGATGATGCGAGTATCTTATCGGACAAGATGTACTCTAGTTTTGAAATTATATTTGATTGGAAAATTGAAAAGGGAGGAAATAGTGGTTTTATGTGGGGTGTTAGAGAAGACAATTCTTATAAGTTCCCTTATCAAACAGGTCTAGAAATTCAAATTATTGATATTGCTGCCTATGACTCTCCCAGGGAAATATTAGGAGGCGAAATTGAATTAAATAACATACTAACAGATTTAAATGAAAAAAAGCACTACCTAGGTGCAGTTTATGATTTATATCCTCCTAAAATTACTACCCCACCAAATCCTGCAGGCGAGTGGAATACATATCATATTTTGATAGATCAAAAAAACAATTATGGGTTTGTAAAATTAAATGATTTAATTATAAATAAATTTCAATTAAGAGGAGAACAGTGGGACAGTCTTTACAGTAAAAGTAAATTTAGCAAGTCATATGATTACCCTTATTTGGGGGAGAAGCGATGGTATGATTTTGGTAAATTCTCTAAAGGTTATATTTGTTTTCAAGATCACCCCGGAAAATCTTATTTTAAGAATATTAAAATTCGTGAAATTGTCAGTAATTAAAAACAATGAAAAAACTTCTACTTCTTGCTTTACTTTTAATTTTTTCTTGTTCTAAGGATGCAGGAGTAGCTGAACCTGCACCTCCAGTTGTAGTTATCCCACCAACACCTCAATTTGATTTAGTGGTTAGTGCTACCGAAGGAGGAAGTGTTAATCCCTCTGGTGGAACTTATGATGAAGACTCATCAGTTACTATAACTGCTACTCCGATTGAAGGATACGAATTTACAGGCTGGACAGGCAGTAATGAAACTTCTAATGTGATTAGTATTACGTTAAGTGCGGATATTACACTTACAGCTAATTTTCAGCTGGCAGAAACTCAGTTTAC
>NZ_CEXPNT010000013.1:0-42176 GCF_982709265.1 Candidatus Marivariicella framensis
ATTTTCACTCATCATTTTGTTAGCCATTGCAAGATCACTTTGAAGTTTCGTGAATTCATTCCTATAAGAGTTATAAGTTTCATAGTCTGCCCCCTTCAGAACTCCATCACGAATAGAGTTTACATCAAAATTAATTGGACCATCCAATAATTTATATTTTCCATTAGCTTCTAAATATATGCTAGCACTATACTTTCCAGGAATAGCCATAGGGCCTCCCCAGCTTCTCCATCCTCTTCCCTGCCCTCTTGAAACTCTATCTGGATCAATCGGAGTAGATGAAGAATGTCTTAAGTTCCAAGATATTTTTCGAGTCCCTTTTTTAGCTGGTTGACTTATATTATTAATTATGTTTCCATCTGAATCTTTTATATTAAGCCAAACCATCGATTTTTTTTCATTTTTTTCATCTTCTAAAGCGTCCCATCCAGGAAAAGGAATATTGGAATTTGCTTTGTTTAGCTTACCCTCTTTTTTCATTCTTTTTTGCTTGATGGTAGAAAAGTCTCCATTTAAATGATATGTAAAAACAGCACCAAAAACTGGATTTTCAGCAAAATAATAATCTGCTCCCGTGTTACCCGTAGTGCTTTTTGGATTATACCATTTTGCAGGTCTAGGACTATATAATTTTGCTTCTTTTTTCAAATTATCTGGAGTCATTTCTCTTAATGCACTATAATCATCAAGTACAAAGAAGCCTCTTCCAAATGAAGCAGCAACCAAATCATTTTCTCTTTTTTGAATAACTAAATCTCTAATTCCCATATTAGGCATTCCAGGAAGTCTATTCCATGAATTACCTGAATCTAAAGAAGTGTAAACTCCAGATTCAGTAGCTACAAAAAGTAAGTTTTTAGCAACTGGATCTTGAACCATTCTCCATATTAGAATCCTGTCTGGCAGGTTTCCTTTAATCGATTTCCAAGTAACGCCCTTATCTGTACTTTTAAAAATATAAGGGTTGAAATCTCCTTCTTTATGATTATCTAAACTTACATAGACGGTATTTTCATCATATAAATCAGCTTTAATATCGTTAACAAAACTTCTAGAAGGTATACCTAATTTAGTAACTGGGATTTTCATCCAGCTTTCACCACCATTAGAAGTTACTTGAATAAAACCATCGTCTGTTCCAGCATATATGAGACCTTCTTTTACTGGAGATTCTGATAAGGAAGTTATTGTATTGTAATTTGACATCGCTCCAACATCCCATGCATTATCCCAACTCTGTTGACGTCCCATGATAGGTAAAGTTATTCTCTCCTCATTTCTTGTCAAGTCTTCTGATATTGGGATCCAATCATCCCCTCTATTTTCAGATTTCCAAACTCTTGAAGATGCAAAATAAAGTCTTGATGCTTTGTGAGGACTGACCAAAATAGGCGCATCCCAATTAAATCTTTCAAAAGGATCTCCTAGATCAGGCTGTGGCTGAATCATTATTTGGTCACCAGTAGTTAAATCAATTCGATGAAGCCCCCCTTGTTGTGTTTCAGCATATATAATATCGTTAAATTCAGGGTCAGTTGCAGATTGGTGACCATCTGCTCCAAGAGTTTTATACCAATGCTTATTACTTATTCCTTCTCTTTCATCAGTAGCAGAAGGGCCTCCAGCTGATCCATTGTCTTGTGTTCCTCCAAAAATATGATAAAAAGGCTCATGGTTATTTACCGCAACTTTATAAAACTGTGTTAATGGGAGGTTCTTTATGTATCTCCATGTATCAGCTAAATCGAAACTTTCATAAATTCCAGCATCTGTTCCTATCATTAGGTAATCTGGATCATCTTGTTTAAAAACTAAAACATGATTATCAGAATGCTTTTTTTCTTCTTTTAATTGATTGAATGTTTTCCCTCCATCTTCTGATTTAAGAACTCGAACATTCATCAAATATAATCTGTCAAATTTATGAGGACTAGCATATAGTTCTTGATAGTAATGAGGTCCAGTGGCTCCAGAAACAGTATTTGACATTTTTTTCCACGATTCTCCTTTATTTTCTGATCTGAATACACCTCCTTTTGTTCTATCTAGTTCGACAGCAGCATAAACAACATCAGGATTCTGCGGAGAAATTGCCAAACCAATTTTACCTTTATTGGATTTTGGGATTCCATTATTTAATTTTTTCCAGTTATTACCTCCATCATCTGAGCGGTAAATTGCAGTTCCTGGTCCTCCACCCATTAATGCAGCAACAGTTCTGTGACGATCCCATGTAGCAGCATATAAAGTGTTTGGATCTCTTGGGTCAATTAAAATATCTGTAACTCCTGTCCATTCTTTATTTCCTAGAGTCTGAACCCATGTTTTACCACCATTTTCAGTTTTATATAATCCTCTTTCCCCTCCTTTACTCCATAAAGGACCCTGAGCAGCTACCCATACAATATCTGGATCTGTAGGATGAACTATAATTTTTGATATATGTTCAGATTTTTTTAATCCCATATTCTTCCATGTCTTTCCTTCATCATCAGATCTGTAAACACCATCTCCATAGGCAACATGACGACCACCCACATTTTCTCCAGTTCCAAGCCATATAGTTGATGGATTGTTATTATCAATAGTTACACATCCAGTAGAGTATGAAGATTGCTTATCAAACAAAGGGGTCCAAGTTGTTCCTGCGTTTTCAGTTTTCCATAAACCTCCAGAGCCCACAGCAACATACCATGTGTTTTCTTTGTTTGGATGTATTGCTATATCAGCGATTCTACCTGACAAAAAAGCAGGGCCAATATTTCTAAATTTAAATGCTGATAAATCTATCCTATTTGTAGTTTTTGATTCTTGTTTTTTTTGCCCTCTCTTTTTTTGGGCATTTGTAAATGAAGAACTAAACATAAATAGAACACTAAATACTAATAAACTAAATTTTTTCATTTTATGGTTTTTAATTGGGTTTTAATTTATATTGATATGAACATCAATTATATAGACTATAAAAAAATTAAAAGGTTTAATTTTTAACCTTATCAAATAAATATATAAATTTTTTATGTTTTTATATGAAATTTATTATTAGTAAATTCAAATTGAAAAAAAATAATGATCTTTATACCCTATGGAATTTATTGTTGAATATTTTAATAACATACCCACCCTTCATAGGGCAATAATTCTAGTAGGAGGTATTTCGTTTTTTTGGATTTTAGAAGGTGCTCTTCCCCTTTTTTTATTTAAATACAAAAAATGGAAACATGCCATTCCAAACTTTTTTTTCACAACAACAACAATTTTAATAAACTTCTCATTAGCCTTTTTACTTTTAGCTATTTCTGATTGGGTTGTATATAATAAATTTGGATTTATATATCTTTTTAATCAACTCCCATTAATTCTTGAAGTTTTCATTGCAGTTCTTTTACTTGACTTTTTTGGTGCTTTTCTGGCTCATTATGTTGAACATCAATTTAATTCTTTATGGATGATTCACCTTGTCCATCATTCTGATCATAAAGTGGATACAACTACAGCAAACAGACACCATCCTTTAGAAAGCTTAATTAGATTTAGCTTTACTTTACTAGCAATATTAATTGTTGGAGCCCCAATAGCATATGTTTTGCTATACCAATCCCTTTCTGTTATTTCTACTCAATTTAATCATGCAAATATTAAACTTCCTAAAAAAATCGATAAATTAATAAGCTATGTTCTGGTTTCTCCAGATATGCATAAAATTCATCATCATTATAGATTGCCATACACAGACGCCAACTATGGAAATATATTCTCGATCTGGGATAGAATTTTTGGCACCTATATGGATTTAGATAGAGAAAAAATAGTTTATGGAGTTGATGTTTTTCCAGATGAGAAAAAAAATTCTAAAATAGTAGATTTGTTGAAACAGCCTTTTCAAGTTTATCAAAGGCCAACAAAATCAGAAAAAATTTAAAATTTAGATAAATTTTTTAATATTTTTATCATGTCAACTAATGGATATTCATTTTGCTCTCCAGAAGACATATCCTTAAGAGTAAATTTTTTATTTTTAAGTTCTTCATCTCCAATTATCACAACAAAACCAATATTTTTCTTGTTTGCATAATTTAACTGCTTACTCATTTTAATTTCGGAAGGGTAAATTTCGCAAATAACTCCAACTGATCTTAATTTAGTTAAACTACTGAAAGCAACATCAGAACTGTTCACTCCAAGGTTTAAAAATAAAATTTCTGTATTTATTTCTATATTTTCCGGGAACAAATCTAGTTCTTCTAAAACAAGATATATTCGATCAAAACCAAAAGAAATACCAATTCCACTTATGCCTTTCATTCCAAAAGAACTAGTCAAATCATCATACCTTCCTCCTCCTCCAATTGATCCCATTTTCACACTTGGAGGTCCATCTACCTCGACTATCATACCTGTGTAATAATTAAGACCTCTAGCAAGAGTAAGATCAAAAGACAACTTTACAGATTTCAGAAGACCTACTTTATTTAATTTATCAAAAACAAACCTTAACTCCTCAACTCCATTTAATCCCTCAGGGATGTCCTTAAATAAAAACTCTAAATCAAGTAATATTTTATTAATATCACCTTTTAAAGAAATAATAGGTTTAATTTTTTTTATTGAATCAGCTGAAAAACCCTTAGACAACAATTCGTTTTCAACGCCTTTAAGACCAATCTTATCAATTTTGTCAACTGCAACAGTAAAATCGATTAATTGATTATCATTACCAATTAACTTTACAATTCCTTCAAGAATTTTTCTGTGATTAATTTTTAAAGTTACTCCTTCTAGTTTTAGATCAGAAAATACTCGATCATAAAGTGAAATAATTTCAACTTCTTGCCACAGCGATCTTTCACCAACTATATCAGCATCACATTGACAAAATTCTTGAAAACGTCCATGTTGTGGTCTGTCAGCTCTCCATACATTTTGAATCTGATATCTTCGAAAAGGAAAAATCAAATCATTTTGATTTCCAGCTACATATCTGGCAAAAGGAACAGTTAAATCATAACGTAAGGCTTTTTCGCTCAAAGAATTAGAAAATTCTTTCAAAGAATTATTTTTAAGAGAATTTATATCAGCTTTTTTTAATTTCTCACCAGAATTAAGAATTTTAAAAATTAGTCGGTCTCCTTCATCCCCATATTTGCCCATTAAAGTTGTTAATTTTTCAAATGATGGTGTTTCAAGTGGTTCAAATGCAAAAGATTCAAAAGCTTTTTGCAAAATCATCTTAAGGTAATTACGTTTAGACAACACTTTAGATGAAAAATCTCTTGTGCCTTTAGGAGTAGTTGGTTTTAATGACATAATAATTATCTACAAAACAAATATCTTACTTTTCACTTGATTTTAAAAGTCTTTCATCATACATAATAAATAGTTGACCCTCAGAAATTTGTGAACCCTTTGAAATCAATGAATAAATCTCATTATTTTTATCAGTATTAAATTTTTTAGTTGATTTTAAAACTTCAATATTATTGGAATGTAAATTATTTAAAAGCCAAACTTGACCTTCAGAAGAATTTAAGTTAATTGAAGATTCACTAGATTTAATTATTATTGAATCAATTGAGTTTTCATTACACTTAAAAAGAAAAAGATGAGTTGAGCTAATGTTTTCAATAAATTTTACTTTCTGGAGAATGTCATCCCAGACTAAATCACTAAATAAGTCTAAAATATGATCAACACTTTCTTTTGAACTTATTTTAATCTTATCCCATTGTTTAGAATCAATAGACTGTGACGCCAAGAAAAGAGAAAATTCATCACTAAGAGATTCAAATTGTTCTTTTGTTAATCTAGAGTATTTCAATATTATATATAAAAAAACCCCATAAAATGGGGTTTAAATTTAATTGTTAAGTATTTAAGCCTGAGCAGTAATTTCAAATGGAAATTGAATACTCACGTCTCTGTGAAGGCGAATGCTAGCTTCATATTTACCAGTTCTTTTGATCGATCTTCCTGGGATACTTATGAATTTCTTGTCAACAGATTCACCTTTAGAATCAAAAAAAGCAACTATATCTTGTGAGGTTATCGAGCCAAAAAGCTTATCCCCACTTGAAACTTTAGAAACTAGTTTCATTTCAATTTTCATTAACTTATTACCGAAAGACTTTGCTTCTTTAACAATTTTTTCTTCTTTGAAAGCCCTTTGTTTTAAATTTTCATTTAAAACTTTTTTGGCTGAAATAGTAGCTAAAACTGCTTTTCCTTGGGGAATTAAAAAATTACGGCCATATCCATTTTTTACCTCTAAGAGGTCATCTTTAAAACCTACGTTTTGAACATCTACTTTTAATATAATTTGCATGATATCTATAATTTATTTTAACATATCTGCCACATATGGCATTAAGGCAAGATGACGAGCACGTTTTACGGCAATTGAAACCTTTCGTTGGTATTTTAATGAAGTTCCTGTTAAACGTCTCGGTAAAATTTTACCCTGCTCATTTACAAACTTAATTAAAAAGCTAGAGTCTTTGTAATCAACATACTTAATTCCAGTACGCTTAAATCTACAATACTTTTTTTTATTTGTTGTGTCAATATTAAGAGGAGTTAGATATCTAATCTCTCCTTCTTTTTTTCCACTATTTTGTTCTTCAATTTTTGACATAAATTATGCTTTTACAGTGTTCTTTTTTCTTCTTTTTTCAGCCCATGCTAGAGAGTGTTTATCTAGCTTAACAGTTAGATATCTCATTATACGTTCATCTCTTCGAAAAGAAACTTCTAACTCGTCTATTGTATCACCAATAGCTGTATATTCAAACAAATGATAAAAAGCACTTTTTTTATTTTGAATTGGGTAAGCTAGTTTTTTTAAGCCCCAGTTTTCTTTACTGGTTATGCTTCCACCTTCGGAAATCAGAAATTTTTCATATTTCTGAACTGCTTCCTCTATCTGGGTTTCAGACAGAACGGGATTTAGAATGAAAACAGTTTCATAATGATTCATAATTTTTATTTTAGTCTGCAAAAGTAGTAGAACTCATTTGAACCACCAAGTAATTAGGTTTTTTTCTATATTATTTTTTAAAAATATTATACTAACAAGGATCAACATCAATAATAAATTTTGTGCTTTTAAAAGAAGCTATGCTTTCAAAGCTTTTTTTAGTTTTTTGTAAAACTTTTTTAAAATGCAGTCTAGATGATTTGGTGTCAAGCTTAATAAGTAATTGTTTATGGTAATAATTTCTAACTCTTGCAACTGGAGGATAAACCGGACCTAAAATCTTTCCACGGAAAGACTGACTCAAAACATTCAAAAACCAATCAGAAGCTATTGAAAGTGTTTCTATATTTCTATTTTTTAAAGTTATTCTAACTAACCTTACAAAAGGCGGGTAAGAATGTAATTTTCTATCCTTTAATTCAGAATCAACGAAGGAATTCATATCATTATCAATCACATTTTTAATCACTGGGTGGTGAGGCTGGTATGTTTGAATTAAAACTCTACCCCTTTGATCAGATCTTCCCGATCTTCCTGCAACTTGAGTAAGCATCTGAAAACTTCTTTCATAAGACCTAAAATCAGGAAAGTTGATTAAATGATCTGCATTTATAACACCCACTAAATGAACATTTTTAAAATCTAATCCCTTAACAACCATTTGTGTCCCAACTAAAATTTTTATTTCTTGCGATGAAAACGAATTAATAATTCTATCAAAATCATTTTTACCCCTTGTACTATCCCAATCCATTCGAGCTATAGCTACATTTGGAAAAAGATCATTTAATTGTTTTTCAATTTGCTGAGTTCCAGTTCCTTTAGTAGTTATATTAGGAGAGCCACAGGAATGACACATTACAGGAATAGGTATATTATATCCACAATAATGACATTGAAGTTTACCGCTGTTTTTGTGATGAGTCAATGTTACATCACATTGAACACATTCAGGCATATGTCCACACGTTATACATTCTAAAATTGGAGCATAACCCCTTCTATTTTGAAATAAAATCACTTGTTTATCCGACTCTAAAGTTTTAGAAATTGACTCAATTAAATCAATAGATAAATCCCCTTTAATCTTCTTTTTTTTATGAGCATCTTTTAGATCGATAGTTTTAATTTCTGGCAACTTTACGCCTCCAAATCTCTTTTTCAGATTAACAAAACCATATTTCTTGTTTTTTACATTAATCAAAGTTTCTAGACTTGGAGTCGCAGATCCTAAAATGACTTTCGAATTTGAAATATTTGATAAATAAATGGACGCATCTCTAGCATGATATCTCGGAGCTGGGTCAAATTGCTTGTAAGATGTTTCATGCTCTTCGTCAACTACAATTAGATCAAGGTTTTTGAATGGTAAAAAAAGTGAAGATCTTGCTCCTATAATAACTTTCGCATTGTCAGCCCCTTCGTAAACATTCCTCCAGACTTCAGTTCTCTCATTTAAGCTAAATTTAGAATGATAAACTTGAACTAGACTTCCAAAATAAGCTTGAAATCTTACAACCATTTGTGAGGTAATTGAAATTTCTGGAAGTAAAAACAAGACTTGACCGCCTTTCTCAATAACTTCCTTGATGTATTTCATATATACTGCAGTTTTACCTGAAGACGTAACTCCTTGTAGAAGAACTACTTTTTTATCATTAAACTCCTTTTTTAATGAAACAAAGGCCTTCTCTTGATCAATAGAAAGCTGCTGAAGAGATGCTTCGACTTTTCCTTTATATACAAATCTTTCAATTTTAATATATTTTTCCTCAATAATAAATTTACTCAAAAGTGCTCTAGAAATTGAACTTGACGTATCTGACTTTTTAAAAATTGTTTTTGCACTTATCCATTGATTTTTATTATTTCCTAAGGCAAATAAAGACATTACAAAATCTCTTTGCTTGGGAGATCTGTTTAGGGAAGTGAAGAGCTTTTCAAATGTTTTAGATTCTATGACTTTTTGATTTATTCGAAAAACTCTTTCTGTTTTTGCTTTATATTTTTCTTGAATATTTTGATGAATAATTACAGCTCCCATTCTAACTAAAGGCTGAAGTAATTTAATAGCATTTCTTTTTCCTGAAATTTTTACAACATGTTCAATTTTTAAAACTGACTTTTCTAGAGCCTCATAAACAAGGTATTCTTCGTCTGAAAGAATATTTTTATCAATTGAAAGACTAGGGTTTTTAACAATATTAGTTTCACTCTCCAAAAGCAATGTTGCAGGTATTGAAGCTTTCAGAACTGATCCAACTGAACATTGGTAATAGTCAGCTATCCATTCCCAAAATTCAATTTGAAAAGAATAAACACAGGGTTTATCATCTAAAATTGATTCTATGTTTTTCGCTTCATAAGTTTGAGGTGATACATTATGTTTACGAGCAACTATACCTGTATAAATTTTTGATTTACCAAAAGGAACAGCAACTCTATATCCTGGAGAGATAATTTTAAATTCTTTCTCGTTTACTAAATAAGTAAATGGTTTTGGCAAAGCCAATGGTAAATAAACATCAACAAAAAAATGCATATTCAAAATTAATAAAAGTTCATGTCTTATTCTTTTTTTGGAACTTCATTTTTTAAGCGCATAAGTGTTGCGTTTAACTCAAAACCAAGAAGAAGCACGTTTGAATTTAACCATATGTAGAGCATGAAAATTAATAATGCACCTATTGAGCCGTATAGTTGATTGTATGTGGAGAAATTTTCTATATAAATTCCAAAAAGCCAAGTAGTAAGCATTATCAATAATGTTGTCATCAATGCACCTGGAGAGAAAAACTTTGACTTTCTACCTTCGATTGTTCCAAAGTAATACAAAATAGAAACCGAGAAATATGTAAGTACAATATAAAAAAATGACTGTCCCAATCTTATCCAATCTAAAGTATTTTGAAGCAGCTGTTTAAAATGTTTGTATATGTATATTTCAAAATAGACAGCAAAAACTACAGCTAATAATAAAGTAAATGCTAATAATATTGCAACGCCAACAGAATATAAGTATTGCTTAAAGAAATTTCTAGAAAGCTCAATATGGTATGACTCTTCAAAGCCTGAAAATATTGCACTAACTCCATTGGCTGTTAGAATTACAGATAGTATAAAAACCGAGGACAACAAACCCCCACGAGGTTTATTCTGAATATCTTGAAAAATTTGAGAAAAAAACCCTTGACTATCATTTGGAACTAATAACTCTATAAAGTTTAATAAAATTGAATCAAAATTATTAATTGGGATAAAAGGTATAAGATTTAAAATAAAAAGAAGAAAGGGGAAAATAGCCATGAAAAAACTAAAAGAAATACTTCCAGCTCTTGCAGTAAGAGCTCCCTTTATAATTCCTGAAAAATACATTTCAAGTAAATCAAAAAAAGAAAAACCATTAAAACCTGGTAGTTTAACAGAATCCAAAAGTTCAATTATTGACTTTAATAAGGGAATGTTTTTAAATCGATTTCTCAAAATTCATCTTTTTCAATTCAAATATAACATGGAATTATAGATTTTAAATGTGTTAATTATTTAATCTCCATTATTTTTGTAATATGGAGATCGTACTATTAAACGTAAATAAGACTAAAAGTAATAATCTAAAGAATTTATTGAATGATTACAAGCAAAGGATAGGGCATTATATTTAATTTTCAACTATTAATACTTCTGATAAAAAAAACTCCAAAAACCTGTCTCTTAAAGGAAAAAAGAAAAGGAAGGAGTTTTGATTCAAATAAAATTAAAAAATGGAGATTTGTGCATCTTGCTTGATGAATCAGGTGATTCATTAAGTTCTAATGATTTTGTAAAATTCTTAAATAAAAAAGATGATGCTAATTGTAAAAGAATAGTTTTTGTTATTGGAGGTACATATGGGTTTTCAGAATCTATTTATAAATTAAAAAATCAAAACATATTTTTGTCATAAATGACCTTTACTCATCAAATGACTAGACTGTTTTTTTATGAACAATTGTATAGAGCTAATACTATATTGAAAAATGAAAATTATCACCACACATAAAATGACTCTGGTTTTTGCCACTAACAATCAAAATAAAATAAAAGAAATAAAAACTTTTATTCCAAAGTTCATCAAAATATTAAGTTTACAGGACATTGGGTGCTTTGAAGAAATTGAAGAAACAGGAAAAACAATCTCTGAAAATGCATTTATCAAATCAAGTTATATAAAAAATAATTATGGATATAATTGTTTTTCAGATGACTCTGGACTAGAAGTTGATAAGCTTGGAGGTGAGCCGGGTGTTTTTTCAGCTCGTTATGCTGGTATACCAGTAGATTCTGATAAAAATATTGATTTGATTTTAAAAAAAATGAAATCAATAATAAATCGTTCTGCGCAATTCAGAACATGTATATCGTTAATTACAGAAAATAAAAGTCAACTATTTGAAGGAATTGTAAAGGGTAAAATTATTGATTCTCCAAGGGGAAGCGCAGGATTTGGTTATGATTCTATTTTTAAACCTGATAATTTAAATAAAACTTTTGCAGAATTAAGTTTAAAGAAAAAAAATGAAATAAGTCACAGAGGAATTGCTTTAAAAAAGTTAATTAAATATTTAATAAAACTAAATATATAGATTTGACTTTAAAGACCTTTATATTTGTATTAATCACAATTATATTCGGTATAATTAAATGAAATATTTTTTCTATATAGCATGTTTTCTGAGTTCTTCCTTAATAGAAGCTCAAGATAAAATCAAGATTTTTAAAGGGTCTGTTGAAAACGAGATCACTGAAGCTCCAATGCGAAGTGTTCATGTTATTAATCTTAATAGAGTAATCGGAACAATAACAAATCAGAAAGGAGAATTTGAGATTGAAGCATCTCTAAATGATACTTTGTATTTTTCTTATGTGGGTTATAAACCATTAAAAATATCAGTAACAGGAGATATGATAAAATTTGGAAATTCTAAGTTTAAATTGACTGGCTTAGCTTTTGCTTTAGAAGAAATCATTTTACGTCCATACGAACTTACAGGATATTTAGAAATTGATGTGAAAAATGTACCAATAAATTCAGCAGCAAGGTATAGTATTTCAGGTCTTCCTAATTCTGGATATGAAGCAGGAAACAGAAACAAAGGTGCTATTAGTAAAGCATTAAGTACTTTATTTAACCCTGCAGATTTTCTTCATAATCTGTTCGGAAAAAACCCAAAACAGTTAAAAAAACTCAAACAAGTGAGAGCAGATGATGAAATTAAAAACTTACTGATTTCTAAATTTGACAGGGAAGTTTTAGTTCAACTACTTGGTATTAAAAAAATTGATTTAGAAGAAATTATTCGGAATTGCAATTATTCTGATTTATTTATTAAACAATCTAATGACTTACAAATTTTAGAAGCAATTAGTTCTTGTTATGAAGAATACAGAATAATGCTTGGAACTCAATAATTTAATTATAAATTAAAAGAAATGTATCTTTGTGGACCAATTTATATTAAATATGTTGCTAACAGCATTAAATGCGATTTCTCCTATTGATGGTAGGTATAGGTCTAAAACAAAAGTTCTATCAAATTATTTTTCTGAAGAAGCTTTAATTAAATATAGAGTGCAAATTGAAATAGAGTATTTTATTTCTTTGTGCAAACTACCCTTACCTCAATTGTCAGAATTCAATAACTCATTATTTGAAGATCTTCAAAGTATTTACATACATTTTAGTTCTGATGATGCTTTAGAAATAAAAGAAATTGAAAAAAAAACAAATCATGATGTAAAGGCAGTTGAATACTTTATAAAACAAGAATTTGATAAACTTGATTTACAAGATTATAAAGAGTTTATACACTTTGGCTTAACTTCTCAAGACATAAACAATACCGCAATTCCTCTATCAATAAAAGAAGCAATCAATAAAGTTTATTTGCCTGAATTAGAAGAAGTTTTAACTAAAATGTCTTTGCTTTCAGAAGATTTTAAAGATATACCGATACTTGCAAGGACTCATGGTCAGCCTGCTTCTCCTTCTAAATTAGGTAAGGAGTTTATGGTTTTTATTGAGAGAATTGAAAATCAAAAAGTATCTCTATTACAAATTCCACATTCAGCTAAATTTGGAGGAGCTACTGGTAATTTTAATGCTCACCATGTAGCATACCCAAACATTGATTGGAAAAGTTTTAGTACAAATTTAGTTGAAAAAAACTTTGGCTTAAAACATTCATTTCCAACAACACAAATAGAGCACTACGATTCATTTGCTGCTCTATGTGATTCCTTAAGAAGGATTAACACAATTTTAATTGATTTTAATAGGGATATTTGGTCTTATGTATCAATGGATTATTTTAAACAAAAAATAAATGATGGAGAAGTTGGATCTTCTGCTATGCCTCACAAAGTCAATCCAATAGATTTTGAAAACTCTGAAGGGAACCTTGGACTTGCTAATGCAACCTTTAGCTTTTTTTCAGATAAGCTTCCAATATCAAGGCTTCAACGTGATTTAACTGACAGTACTGTTTTAAGAAACATTGGTGTCCCATTAGGTCATACAATTATTGCACTTAAATCTACACTAAAAGGTTTATCAAAATTATTAGTTAATAAAAATAAAATTCATGATGATCTAGAAAAAAACTGGGCAGTAATAGCTGAAGCAATTCAAACAATATTAAGAAGGGAAGGTTATCCAAACCCTTATGAAGCCTTAAAAGATTTAACAAGGATTAACACCAAAATAACTAAGGAAAGTATGTCAGATTTTATAGACAAATTAAATATAAGTGATTCTATAAAAACAGAACTCAAAGCAATTACTCCCTTTAATTATACAGGAATTTAAATCAATGAAAATTTTAAAACACATACTAATTTTGATTTTGTTTATCAGTTATGGTTGCTCAAAAGATAAAGATGATAATTTAATTGAACTCAGTGATAATCTTGAGATTAGTGATTTTATATGGAAAGGATTGAATGAATTTTATTATTGGCAATCTGATGTTCCAAATCTTGCTGACACTATGATTGAAAATCAAAATACATACACCCAGTTTATATCCCAAAATTCTAACCCTGATTCATTTTTTGATTTATTATTATATTCAGCAGATAGATTTAGCTGGATAGTTGATGATTATGTTGCTCTGGAAAATTCATTACAGGGAATTGTAGCGTCTAACGGATTGGAGTTTGGTTTAACAAGACAATGTAGCGGATGTGATGATTTAGTTGCCTATGTTAAGTATGTTCATCCAGAATCTGATGCTTCATTAAAAAATATTTTCAGAGGTGATTTATTTACGATAGTTAATGGTTTTAATTTAACGATTAGTAATTACAGAGATTTATTATTTAGTGATGAAGCAATGACTTATACCATTACTCTTACTAATTATGAAAGTGGTAGCTTTATTCCAAATGGTCAAAACATAACATTAACCAAAGAGGAGAATTTTGAAAAAAATCCAGTGCATGTTAGTAAAACTATCCAATCTGGATCAATAACTGGTTCAGTAACAGGCACATATAAGATTGGATACTTAATGTATAATCAGTTCGTTTCTAGTTACGAAAATGAGTTAAATGATGTTTTTGCTGATTTTAAAGCTGAAAACGTAACTGACCTTGTTCTAGACTTAAGATATAATAGAGGAGGATCAATTAATAATTGTATCGTTTTATCTAGTCTAATAACTGGTCAGTTTACCGGTGAAGTTTTTTCTAAACAAAACTGGAATTCTAAACTTAACATGTATTGGGAAGAAAAAAAAGAAGATCTGAATGATTATTTTGTAGGTTCACTATCTAGTGGCATGGCGCTGAATAGTCTTAATGTCCAAAAACTATATGTTTTGACATCAAGTGAAAGTGCTTCTGCGAGTGAACTTTTAATAAATAGTTTAGCTTCATATATAGATGTAATACAAATCGGTGACACAACTACAGGAAAAAACGTAGGCTCAATTACCATTTATGACTATATAGATAATGATGGTAATAAGAATCCTAATCATAAATATGCAATGCAACCAATTGTTTTAGCAATCGCAAATAGTGAAGACTTCTCTGATTATACTGAAGGATTAAAACCAAATTATGAATTTAAAGAAAGTGTTTCTCAACTCGGAGCATTAGGAAGTCCAGATGAACCATTATTTTCAAAGGCAATAGAAATAATTAATGGTATTAATTTTGCGGCGCGAACGCCGTTTTATCAAGATAATCTTATTGAAAATAGGGTTATTGACCCTGAAATGGAAAGAGAGCAAAGATTAATTATAGAAATTCCTGGTTTTGGAATAGTTAAAAATTAGTAAAAACTATTTAGTCAAATACATTTTTCTTCTTGAATATAAGTTATAGAATTCATCATCTTTAAGGTCATCAATAAATAAAATACTTTCTCCTGTACTTTTCATTTCAGGACCCAATTGCTTATTTACATTATGGAATTTATCAAAAGAAAAAACTGGTTGTTTTATAGCATAGCCTTTTAAAATGGGATTAAATTTAAAATCACTCACCTTTTTATCTCCCAACATTATTTTTGTAGCATAATTAACATATGGCTCATTATAAGCCTTTGATATAAATGGAACTGTTCTAGAAGCTCTCGGATTAGCTTCAATTATATATACTTTATCATTTTTAATTGCAAATTGAATATTAATCAATCCTTTTGTTTTTAGAGCTAATGCGATTTTACGAGTGTGATCTTTAATTTGTTGAAGTACATACTCGCCCAAATTAAAGGGAGGTAAAGTTGCATTAGAATCTCCAGAATGAATACCGCACGGTTCAATATGTTCCATTATTCCAATAATATAAACATCTTCTCCATCAGAAATAGCGTCAGCTTCAGCCTCTATAGCCCCGTCTAAATAATGATCTAACAAAAGCTTGTTGTTAGGCATTTTTCTTAATAAATCAACAACGTGAGCTTCTAAATCTTCTTTGTTTATAACAATTTTCATTCCTTGACCGCCTAAAACATATGATGGTCTGACTAAAATAGGAAAACTCAACTCTTCTGTTAATTTGATTGCATCTTCTGCAGTTTCAGCAACACCAAAATCAGGGTATGGAATATTATTATCTTTTAAAAGGGTTGAAAAACTTCCTCTATCCTCTGCTAAATCAAGTGATTTATAGCTTGTGCCAATAATTTTAATCCCATATCGGTCAAGCTTTTCAGCTAATTTTAAAGCTGTTTGACCACCTAATTGAACAATGACTCCATAAGGTTTTTCATGTCTTATAATGTCATATATGTGCTCCCAAAACACAGGCTCAAAATAAAGCTTATCTGCTACATCAAAATCTGTAGAGACAGTTTCGGGGTTACAATTAATCATTATGGTTTCATAGCCTGCCTCACTTGAAGCCAAAACACCATGAACACAACAATAATCAAACTCAATACCCTGACCGATCCTATTTGGACCAGACCCAAGTACAACAATTTTCTTACGATCACTCACAACACTTTCATTAACACTAAAGGCTTTGTTAGAATTTGCTAATTGCATTTTTTCTTCAAAAGTGGAATAATAGTATGGAGTTTTAGCTCCAAATTCAGCTGCACAAGTATCAACCAACTTATAAACACGCTGAATACCAAGCATATCTCTTTTTTTATAAACTTGACTTTCTAAACAATTTAACATATGAGCAATTTGTCTGTCGGCAAAACCCTTCTGCTTAGCTTCTAACATTAAAGGAGAAGCAATTGTTTCTATTGAATAATTTGTGATTTCACATTCTAGCTTGAACAGCTCTTCATACTGCTTTAAAAACCACATGTCAATCTTAGTAAGATCATGTATTGTTATTAAAGGAATCCCTATTTGTATTGCATCATAAATAACGAATACTCTATCCCAACTAGCATTTTTTAATTTATATAAAATTTGATCATAATCAGTATAACCTTTACCGTCAGCACCTAAACCATTTCTTTTAATCTCTAGTGATTGT
The DNA here is from genome assembly GCF_982709265.1 of Candidatus Marivariicella framensis. Taxonomy (NCBI): domain Bacteria; kingdom Pseudomonadati; phylum Bacteroidota; class Flavobacteriia; order Flavobacteriales; family Flavobacteriaceae; genus Candidatus Marivariicella; species Candidatus Marivariicella framensis. The sequence goes on from NZ_CEXPNT010000013.1 coordinate 16,955, forward strand.
GTTGCTTTGTGAAGAGCTTCTTGAAAAGATCTTCCAATTCCCATAACCTCACCTACAGATTTCATTTGCAAGCCAAGTGTTCGATCAGATCCTTCAAATTTATCAAAGTTCCATCGAGGAATTTTAACAATAACGTAATCTAGAGCTGGTTCAAATAGCGCTGATGTGGATTTTGTTATTTGATTTTCTAATTCATCTAAAGTATATCCAATTGCTAATTTAGCTGCTATTTTTGCTATTGGATAACCAGACGCCTTAGATGCTAAGGCTGAAGAACGAGAAACTCTTGGGTTAATTTCTATAGCTATGATATCTTCTTTTTTATCAGGGCTTACCGCAAATTGAACATTACAGCCACCAGCAAAATCTCCAATACTTCTCATCATCTTAATAGCCATATCTCTCATTCTTTGAAAGGTATGGTCAGAAAGGGTCATTGCAGGAGCTACTGTTATCGAATCTCCAGTATGAATACCCATTGGATCCATATTCTCAATAGTACAAATAATTACTACGTTATCGTTTTTATCTCTTAATAATTCTAATTCATATTCTTTCCATCCTACCAAAGCCTTATCAATAAGGACTTCGTGAATGGGGGATGCTTCTAGACCACGCGTTAATAATTCGCTAAAAGCTTCTTCCTTATGAACAAATGACGCACCAGTTCCACCAAGAGTAAATGAAGGTCTAATAACTAAGGGAAAGCCAAATTTTTGAGCAATTTCTTTACCTTTTAAAAATGAGTTAGCGGTTTCAGCAGGTGCTACTGGAATATTAATTTTTTTTAACAATTGTTTAAACTGTTCACGATTCTCTGTTATTTGAATTGCGTCAATATCGACACCTATGATTTTAACATTAAAATCATTCCACACACCTTTATCATCAGCCTCTATACATAGGTTTAGAGCAGTTTGTCCTCCCATAGTAGGTAAAACAGCATCTATATTATGTATTTTTAAAATTTCAATTATGGATTTAGTTGTTAAAGGTTTTAAATAAATATGATCTGCCATGGATGGATCAGTCATAATAGTTGCAGGATTAGAATTGATCAAAATAGTTTCAATTCCATCTTCTCTAAGTGAACGAAGAGCTTGAGTTCCAGAGTAGTCAAATTCACAGGCTTGCCCAATTATTATGGGTCCTGAACCTATTATTAGTATACTTTTTAATTTATTATTTTTTGGCATTAATCTAAGGTTACTTTATAACTTCAATATAAAAAAAAAGGTGCTACTTAAAAAAAGTAACACCTTAATAAATTTTCATAATGTCCAGCATTATTTTTTATGTCTTGGTTCTGAGGAAACAGATATCTTATTTCTACCCTTAGCCCGACGACTAGCTAGTACTCTTCTACCGTTAGCACTTGCCATTCTCTCACGAAAACCATGCTTATTACGTCTTTTTCTTCTTGAAGGTTGAAATGTTCTTTTCATATTTTAAACTTTAAGGCAATATGTGCCTTACAAAAGCCGTGCAAATATATAACATCTTTTTATTTAACAAAACCTTTAGTTGATAATTCCAAACCTTTTTTTTTACCTTTGATAATTAAATCAAAAATTATGTTTCCAAAGATTATTAAATTATTTTTTGCTTTCTTTTTATTTGCATATGCAATATATCAATTTATTGAGAACTACATTGGAAATGGAATTTTCAGCTTACTACTATTTGGGATGTTTATCCTTTTATATTTTAAAAATGAAATAATATTTTTAGCATTTTTAAGACTACGAAAACAAGATTTTAATGGAACAGAAAAATGGCTAAACAAGATTACCAATCCTGAATCAAGTCTTGTGAAAAAACAACAAGGATATTTTTACTACCTACATGGAATTATCAAATCACAAACTAATTTAACAATTGCTGAAAAGAATTTTAAAAAAGCAATTAGTTTAGGACTTTCTTTTAATCACGATTTGGCGATGGCTAAGATGAGTTTAGCCGGTATATCAATGCAAAAAAGAAGAAAGCGTGAAGCAGTTATGTTGCTTGCTGAGGCAAAAAAATTAGATCGTCAAGGAATGCTTAGTGCTCAGATGAAATTAATGCAACAGCAATTAAAAAAAATATAAACTTTCAATCTAAAATCAGTTTAGGTAAATTATCATTAAGCCAATTAGCTTGAGTCAGTATTAAAGCATGAGAACCTTTAATCTTTATAACTGGCTCTTTAATTTGTCGAATTGGAAATATATTATCTTTTTTTCCGTGAATATGAATAACAGATTCAATATTGTAATCCTGCTCCCAATTAACTAAAGCGTTAATTGCCCAATCTAGATATTCAGGATCTCTATGTGATAAATATTTTTTATAAAGATTTACTCTGACCTTAATTGAATCACCAAAAACAAAAAGTGCTAAGTTTTCAATATTTTTTATCCATTCAAAAGGTAAAAGCCTATGAGCTTTTGTATGTTTAGACATTTTCATGTGGATTGGCAATTCACTCTTTGATTTAATACTAGAAATAATAATTACTTTTTCACAATTAATTATTTTAGATATTTCTTGCACCAATATACCACCTAACGAGACTCCAATAAGTATAGGGTTTTTATGTTTTATCAACTTACTGATTCTATAGGCATAATCTGATAACTTTTCGTTTTTGACGGGTGGTATCCATGATAAAAATTCGACAGAAAAAGAGCTAGGGAATTTTAATAACTCAAAAATTTTTGTGCTTGCAGCCATTCCTGGCATTAAATATATATATTTATTTTCCATATTTTAACTTACAACTACTTAATGATCAACTATTTTTTTGTAAATTTGAGGCCCTTTTAATTTTTATTTATAATCGTTTTCAGACCTTTAAGGGTACATTTCTTTAAAAACATAAATCAATTCAATATGGCAAATATAGTTCTAGAAAACAATGAATTCCTAAGACAGTTTGAAGTTAAAGTAGATAACACCTTAGCGCGTATTGAATATGCCGAACAAGAAAGAAAAATATTTCTCACAAAAATAATTATACCAGACGAAGTTAAAGATAAGAATTTTGAAGAAAAATTTATACGTTGTGTTTTAGAAGTTTTAATAGAACGAAACATGAAAGTTGTTCCTACATCTCCAAAAATTGCAGGATTTGTTCGCAGAAACAAATCATACAAATCAATTCTGCCTGTTGGAATAAAACTATAAATCTTTACTCCTTAAATATCCTTCATTATCTATTTCATGTAGCTTAACAACTTTTATTTTATTTGTTAATTCTGGATTCCAAGGTGTTCTAACTTTCACATAGTTCTCTGAAAAACCATACATATATCCTTTTTTATTTTCTCCCTCAAACAATACACTTAACTTTTTACCAAGCTGAGATTCATAAAAAGATCTGCGTTTTTTAACAGATAATGTTCTTAGCATTTTACTTCTTTTAATTCGAATATTAATAGGTATACTATTTTTCATTATTGAAGCTTCTGTACCCTGTCTTTCCGAATATGTAAAAACATGTAGATAGCAAATAGGTAGATTATTTAAAAAATTATAAGTTTCAATAAAATTATCATTGGATTCGCCAGGAAAACCTACTATAACATCAACTCCAATACAAGCGTTTGGAATTAGTGTTTTAATCTTTAAAACACGTTCTGAATATAATGATGTTAAATACCTTCTTTTCATTTTTTTTAATATCAGATCACTGCCACTTTGCAGAGGGATATGAAAATGGGGAACAAAACGCTTACTTTTAGAGATAAACTCAATAGCTTCATTTTTAAGTAAGTTAGGTTCTATAGAGGATATTCTTATTCTTTCAACAGGTTCAACATCATCTAACGCTTTAATCATGTCTAAAAAAGTGTGATTGTGCTTTTTATTTCCATCCTCTCCTTTTCCATAGTCTCCAATATTAACTCCTGTTAATACAATTTCTTTTATTCCATTTGAAGCAATTTTTTTTGCATTTGATATAACATTAAACAAACTGTCACTTCTTGAAACTCCTCTTGCTTTAGGTATAGTACAATATGTACATTTATAATCACATCCATCTTGAACTTTTAAAAAAGATCGTGTTCGATCATGCAATGAAAAACTTCCAACATATTTACTTACCTCATCAATTTCACAAGAGTGAATTTTTCCAGTTTCTATTTTAGTTAGATCATTTAAATAATCTGGAAGCTTAAATTTTTCATTTGCACCCAAAACCAAGTCAACTCCTTTAACTGATATAAGCTCTTCAGGTTGTAATTGAGCATAACAACCTATTGCAGCAATAAATGCTTTATTATTTAATTTAAGTGCCTTTTTGACTAATGATTTAAATCTTTTATCTGCTTTCTCAGTAACTGAACAAGTATTAATAACGTATACATCAGCAATATCAGTGAAATCAACATGCTCATATTTTTTATAATCAAATTCACGTGAAATAGAAGCTGTTTCAGAAAAATTAAGCTTACAACCTAATGTATGAAAAGCAATGCGAGAACGAACTGAGCTTTTTTTATTAACATTTAACTTGGTGTCAACAGAAAACAAGAGAGTAGAATTAATTTAAGAAGGAACAGATCTTAGGTTGATTAAACGAATATACAAAGTAATATATTACTTCTTAAACTTGGAATATTTGTTTTTAAACTTATCAATTCTTCCTGCAGTATCGACCAACTTAGACTTTCCTGTGTAGAAAGGATGTGAAGTCCTGGAAATTTCAAGTTTAACAAGGGGATATTCAACACCTTTAACTTTTATGATTTCTTTTGAATCAACGGTAGATTTAGTAATAAAAACATCTTCGTTTGACATGTCTTTAAATGCAACAAGTCTGTAGCTTTCTGGATGGATATCTGTTCTCATTTTATATATTTGAAGGATGCAAATTTACTTTTTTTTTCAAAACATACAAAACAGTAAAGCTTATTTTAATAATAAAAATTACATATAAAAAACTATTTTTGTAAAAACAACATTAAAAAATGGATAAATCAACAATTCAAACATCATCATATGCATTAAACTTTGGCACTCTGCTTGGTACAGCCTCAGTGATTTTTTCGCTAATGTTATTCTTTTTAGATGCTCATTACCAAGGTGATACCCTCTCTTCAACTGTGCCTTTAATTTTAAGTGTAGGTTTTATCAATTTTGGTATATATGAATTCAGAAAAGATAATGATGATTTCATGTCACTCTCGCAAGGTCTTAAAGTTGGTGTAGGAATAGCACTGGTTTCTGGGGTCATAGGAACTATTTACGGAATTATCTTAACCGAATTTTTAGATCCACAATTTATGGATAAAACCTTTGAAATTGCAAAACAAAAAATGTTAGATGCAAATCAAGAATTATCACTTCAAGATGCAAATCAAGCGATAGAGATGTCAAAAAAACTCACAACACTTCCTATTAGAATAGCTGGTGGATTACTTGGCTCAATTTTTATAGGTTTTTTTATTTCTCTTATTGGTGGTTTAATTCTAAAGAAGTCAAAGCCTGAATAAGCTTCAATTTTTGTAGATTTGTTATAAATATTTTAATGTGCATCTTTCTATTGTAGTCCCCTTATATAATGAAGAAGAGTCTTTAATAGAATTACATCAATGGATTAAATCTAGCCTAGATCCTACTGACTATTCATTTGAAATCATTTTTATTGATGATGGCAGTTTAGATAACTCCTGGATAATAATCGAGGGTTTATCAAAAAGAAATAAAAATATTAAAGGAATTCGTTTTGCTAAAAACTATGGTAAATCTCAAGCATTAAACGCTGGTTTTAAATCTGCTAAAGGCAAGTTCATAGCTACCCTGGATGCTGATTTACAGGATTCGCCTGAAGAACTCCCCTCAATGATAAAAAAGCTAAATAAAGAAGATTTAGATTTAGTGTCAGGTTGGAAAAAAACTAGACACGATAATTTATTCCTAAAAAACATACCTTCTAAACTTTTTAATTTTGCAGCAAGATTAGTTTCAGGAATTAAACTGCATGATTTTAATTGTGGAATTAAAGTTTATACTAAAAATGTAGTCAAAACTATTGATGTAAGTGGAGAAATGCATAGATATATTCCATTTCTAGCTTCTCAGGCTGGATTTAAAAATATATCTGAAAAAGAAGTAAAGCATCAATCAAGAAAATACGGGATTACTAAATTTGGTCCAGAAAGATTCTTAAATGGTTTTCTAGATTTATTAACATTATGGTTTTTAAATCAATTTGGAAAGCGACCAATGCATTTTTTTGGCCTTCTGGGAAATATTATGTTTTTTGTAGGTTTTGGATTTACTCTATATCTTGGAATTGATAAATTGTTTTTTAATATAAACTCCAGACTTATTACTGATCGACCTGAATTCTTTATAGCATTAGTTACAATTATTATTGGGGTTCAATTTTTTATTGCTGGGTTTATAGGTGAGCTTTTAGTAAGACAAAAACCTAGTCAAAATAATTATTTGATTTCTCAAACCACCTTGAATGAATAAGATTAAAGAAAAAGCTTTACAATGGTGTAAATCTCCTTTTGATATTCAAACTCAAAAAGATGTTAAATTTCTATTTGATCATCCGGATAAGCTCGAGGAGGCATTCTATAAGGAATTAGAATTTGGAACTGGTGGAATGAGAGGAATAATGGGAGTTGGAACTAATAGAATTAATAAATACACTTTAGGAAAAGCCACGCAGGGACTTTCATCATTTCTAAAAAGTAAATTTATTGAAGATAAGATAAAAGTTGTAATAGCATATGACTGTAGGCATAACAATGAATTATTTTCAAAAATAGTTTCAAATGTATTATTAGCCAATGGTATAGAAGTATATATGTATTCATCACTAAGAACTACTCCGCAACTTTCTTATTCTGTCAGGTATCTTAACGCAAATTGCGGTATTGTTTTAACAGCATCTCATAATCCTCCAGAATATAATGGGTTTAAAGTTTATTGGAAAGATGGTGGACAATTAGTCCCTCCTTTTGATAAAGAGTTAATGGATGAAATTAATTCAATAAGTTTCGATGAAATTCTTTTTAAAGGACTGAATGACAATTTAAAAATAATTGATAAAGAGTTAGATGATGCATTTATAGATACATGTACTAATCTTGCCATACAAGATGATATTAAATCAAACAATATAAAAATTGTCTACACTTCTCTTCATGGAAGTTCGATTGTTTCAATTCCTGAGGTTTTAAAAAGAGCAGGATACAAATCTTTGATTATTGTTAATGAACAAGCTAAACCTGATGGAGGTTTTCCGACTGTTAAATCTCCAAACCCTGAGGAACCAGAGGCTCTTAAAATGGCTATAGATATAGCCAAAGTTGAAAATGCAGATGTTGTAATAGGTACAGATCCAGACTCTGACAGACTTGGAGTCGCTGTAAAAAATAAAAAAGAAAAATTTACAATTCTTAATGGCAATCAAACTATGCTAATAATGGCTCATTTTTTATTAAGTAAAAGAAAAGAAAAGGGACTTATAGATTCTAAGGATTATATTGCATCAACAATTGTTTCTTCTTCAATAATGAAGAAAGTAGCAAATCGATTTGGAATAAAATATTTGACTACTTTAACTGGATTCAAATGGATTGGAAAAGAAATTGAAGAAAGAAAAGATCAAAATTTTATATTTGGAGGAGAGGAAAGTTGTGGCTACTTAATTGGAAATAAAATCAGGGACAAAGATGCTGTTACATCCGCTCTTTTAATATGTGAAATTGTAGCTGTATTAAAGGCCAAAGGCAAAACTTTATATGACTATATGATTGAGTGTTATAAATTATATGGCCCACATAAAGAACGTTTAATAAGTTATAAATTAGATGGGATAAGTGGAGAAAAAAAAATAAAAGAAATGATGAAAAACTTCAGAAATAATCCCCCAAAAAAAATAAATAATCAATCCATCTATTTCATTGAAGACTATTTAAATTCATCTAAAACCGATGTTAATACTAAAATCAAATACGAAATAAGTCTTCCTGAATCTGATGTAATCATATTTACTCTAAAAGACAATAGCAATATTGCAATTCGCCCTAGCGGAACAGAACCTAAAATTAAGTTTTACTTTGGTGTTAATTCCAAAAATTTTAAAAATAACGATTGGGAACTAACCGAAAAAGAGTTAGATAAGAAAATTGACTCAATTATTTTTGATTTAAATTTATAGAATGGGATTTTTCAAAAAAATTTTAAAATATGCTATTCCATATAAAGGGTATGCTTTACTAAATATATTTTTTAATGTTTTATATGCATTTTTTAGTGCACTTTCAATGATTGCTTTTATTCCTTTACTGGAAGTTCTTTTTCAAAACACAAAAAAAACAATAATTAAGCCAGAATATTCTGAATTTAACTCTCTTAAGTCTTACATAGAAGAATGGCTTAGTTTTCAAGTAAATTATCAGCTTAGTAAGGATGTAGGAACTACTTTAATCTATGTTGTTAGTTTAGTAATAATTCTTTTTCTACTTAAAAACTTATTTAATTACTTGGCTTTATTTTTCATTACTTATCTGCGTAATGGTGTTTTAAAAGATATTAGAAATGCACTATTTGATAAAATAATTAATTTACCTGTTGCGTTTTTTACAGAAAAAAAGAAAGGAGATCTAATGGCTAGGATATCTGCAGATGTTATAGAAGTTCAGGTGTCTTTCTTGTCAATTCTTGAGCTATTAATCAGAGAGCCGCTAACTATTATTTTTACTTTAGTAGCTATGCTAACAATAAGCTCAAAACTTACACTTTTTGTTATAATATTTATTCCAATTTCTGGTTTTTTTATATCATTAATTGGAAAAAAATTGAGAAAAGATTCTGATTTAGTTCAAAAAGAACAGGGTAATTTCTTATCAATAATAGACGAAACAATCAACGGTCAAAAAGTTATTAAAACATTCGGAGCAGGAAATTTATTTATAAGTAAATTTCAAAACTCTACAAAGAGATTTTTTAATTATTCAAATCGCTTACTTCATAGAGCAAATTTAGCCGCTCCAAGCAGTGAATTTTTTGGAATTACAGTTATTGGAGTTTTATTATGGTATGGTGGGCAAATGGTCTTAATTGATCAAACTATTAAAGGAAGTACATTCTTAGTTTTTATTGGATTAGCTTATAACATACTCACTCCAGCTAAAGCAATAAGTAAATCTGTTTTTAGTATACGAAAAGGAGATGCTGCTGCAGCAAGAATTATTGAACTACTCGAAGCTGAAAACGCATTAAAAGATAAAGTCGACGCTATCGCTAAAACATCTTTAACATCAGAAATAGAATTTAAAAATGTTAAATTTTCTTACGATAATCAAATTATTATTCCAGATTTAAATTTGATAATTAAAAAGGGAGAAACAGTTGCGCTAGTTGGCCAATCAGGAAGTGGAAAAACTACAATAGCTAACCTTTTAGCTCGTTTTTATGATGTTCAGTCTGGATCAATTAGTTTAGATGGTTTAGAGCTTCCAAAACTCAAAAAAACGTCTCTTCATGAAATGATTGGAATCGTAACTCAAGATTCTATACTTTTTAATGATAGTATTAAAAATAATCTAATTATAGGAAAAAAAGGTGCAACTAAAGAAGAGGTGATTCAGGCAGCAAAAGCAGCAAATGCTCATGATTTTATTATAAATATGGAAGATGGTTATGAAAGCAATATTGGTGAGAGTGGAAATAAATTATCAGGTGGTCAAAAACAAAGAATTTCTATAGCTAGGGCCATACTCAAAAATCCTCAAATTCTAATATTAGATGAGGCAACCTCATCGCTGGATACTAAATCAGAAAAACTAGTTCAAGAAGCTTTAGAGTTTATAATGAAAGGTAGAACAGCTATTGTAATTGCTCATCGACTTTCTACTATTCAAAAAGCAAACCTTATAGTAGTTATGCAAAACGGAGAAATAGTTGAAAAGGGATCTCATGATCAACTTCTTTCTAAAAAAGAAGCCTACTATAATCTAGTTCAACTTCAACAAATTTAAATTTTTTAAAATTGCGTCTAAATGAAATGGCATTATAATTTACTAATTGGAGTTATTAATGGTCTAGAAGAAATTTTTTTACTTAATAAGCCAGCAATTAAAGTGGTAGATAAATTAATTGATGAAAATAAAAAGTGGGGGGCACGTGATAGAAAATTTGTTTCATCAACTATTTTTGATACTGTCAGGTGGATAAGAAAGTATGGATACTGTTCTAATATTAAGGAGCTAGCTACAAGAAAAAACTTGTGGGATATTTTAGGAACTGCTATAGTTCTCAAAGGCCAAATTATTCCAAATTTAATGGAGTTTTCTAATATTAATTCCAAAGAAATATTAAAAAATGAAAGTGAAATAATTAATAATAGAAAAATAAACGAATCTATTCCTGATTGGCTAGATCAAATAGGAATAAATGATTTTGGTGAAAGTTTATGGAATAAGGAAGTAAGTGCCTTTAACACTAGATCATCACTAGTTCTTAGGTGTAACACATTAAAAACAAATATTAAAGAATTAAAAAATTTACTTAAAGTTGAAAATATAGATACAGTCTTAAAAAAAGAATATCCAGATGCATTATTTGTTAAAGAACACAAAAAAGTTATTAATTTAAACTCATATAAGTTGGGATTATTTGAAATTCAAGATGCAAATTCTCAAAAAGTTGCAACATCATGTAATTTAAAACCTGGAATGACAATTATTGATGCATGTGCTGGAGCAGGAGGGAAAAGCATACATATGGCTAGTATTATTAAAAATGAAGGAGAAATCATTGCTTTAGATCCTCATGATAGTAAATTGAAAGAACTAGAAAAAAGAGCTAAAAGAAATGGTGTTAAAATAATCAAAACACTAAACACTTTTAAAAGTAAAAATATTTCAAACTTAATAGGAAAAGCTGACCGGGTATTAATTGATGCACCATGTAGCGGACTAGGAGTGCTTAAAAGAAATCCTGATGCTAAATGGAAAATGAATCCTGAAAAAATAAAAAAATTAATTAACACTCAGCAATATTTGATTAATTTTTGGTCAAAGTATATTAAACCTGGAGGAGAACTTATTTATGCTACATGTTCAATATTTCATCAAGAAAACAAGGAACAAATTAAAATCTTTTTAGACAATAAAGTTGGAAAAAAATTTATTATAAAAAATGAAAAAACATATTTTTCTCACACAACTGGGTTTGATGGTTTTTACATTGTTCAACTCAAAAAAAACTGTGAATAAATATTGAAATATATTTTGTTGTGTTTATATCATTAGTTCTATAAAAAAGTATTTTTACAATGATATATATATTAATATGATTCAATTTTTTGGAGAGCAAAGCCAAGCTGTTTATGCTGTTAAGAGTGCTTCAAGTTTAAATAAAAAAACACAAGACAAATTAATCTGGTTATTTGATAATAGTCCTTTCATAAAAGAAAAATCTATTTCAGGAAACTATATAGGGCCAAGGGCTAACATGCTTACTCCTTGGAGCACAAATGCAGTGGAGATACTTCAAAATATGGGAGTAAATCATGTTTTAAGAATTGAAAAATACTTTGTTATAAATAAAGGCCTCAATTTTGACCCTATGTTACAAGAGAAATTTACAAAACTTGATCAAAGTTTATTTAATTTAAATGATAGTCCAGCACCTCTACTCAATATTAAAAACATAAGTCAATTCAATCAAAAAGAAGGATTAGCATTAAGTAAAAATGAAATAAAATATTTAGAAGATTTAGCTTTAAAATTAGGAAGAGAATTAACTGATTCTGAAGTTTTTGGCTTTTCTCAAGTAAATTCAGAACACTGCAGACATAAAATTTTCAATGGAAAATTTAAAATCGATGGAAAATTAAAAAAAGATTCACTTTTTGATTGGATCAAAAAAACTTCTAGCAAAAATCCAAATGGAATTATTTCTGCTTACAAGGACAATGTTGCTTTTATTGAAGGTCCTCAAATTGAACAATTTGCCCCATCTAATGGAGACAAACCCAGTGTTTATTTAAAAACAGAAATAAATAGTGTGATTTCATTAAAAGCTGAAACTCATAATTTTCCAACAACTGTTGAGGCATTTAATGGTGCTGCAACAGGATCTGGAGGCGAAATAAGAGATCGTTTAGCTGGTGGTCAAGGATCAATTCCTTTAGCAGGTACTGCAGTTTATATGACTCCTTACTCCAGAGTAACTGATGACAGAGTTTGGGAAAACAAATTTCCTAAAAGAAATTGGAGATATCAAACCCCTCTAGACATATTAATAAAAGCATCTAACGGTGCCTCAGATTTTGGAAATAAATTTGGACAACCTTTAATTTCAGGATCTTTGTTCACTTTTGAACATCAAGAAAATGATATGAAGATTGGTTATGATAAAGTGATAATGCAAGCTGGTGGTGTTGGATTTGCTAATAGTGATCATTCTAAAAAACATATACCAAAAAAAGGAGACGTTATTGTAGTTTTAGGCGGTGACAATTATAGAATTGGAATGGGAGGTGCTGCTGTATCATCAGCAAACACAGGAGTCTTTGAAAGTGGAATAGAACTAAATGCTGTTCAACGTTCAAATCCTGAAATGCAAAAAAGAGTTGCTAATGCAATTCGCAGTCTTTGTGAACGGGTTAAAAACCCTATTATCTCTATACATGATCACGGAGCTGGAGGACATTTGAACTGTTTATCAGAACTGGTTGAAGAAACTGGCGGAAAAATTATTATTAACAAACTTCCTGTTGGGGATTCTTCACTATCAGATAAAGAGATAATTGGAAATGAGTCTCAAGAAAGAATGGGGTTAATAATTGCTCAGAAAGACATAAAGACTCTGAAAGGTATTTGTGAACGTGAAAGAGCTCCTATTTATGTTGTAGGTGAAGTTACAGGAGATGAGCATTTTACTTTTTTAAATAACACAACCAATCAAAAACCTATTGATCTAGAGTTAAAGTTTCTTTTTGGAAACCCTCCTCAAACTCAGATTCAAGACAATACTTCAAAGCAAGATTTTAGTGAAGTTGATTTAAGTGGAGATCCAAAAGTAATTTTATCAAAAGTATTAATGTTAGAGGGTGTGGCATGTAAAGACTGGCTAACTAGTAAAGTTGACAGATGTGTAACTGGTCGAGTTGCTCAGCAACAAACTGTTGGAGCTATTCAATTGCCATTGAGTAATTGTGGAGTTGTTTCTTTAGATTATAGAGGGGAAAATGGAATAGCAACTAGTATCGGCCACTCTTCAGTTGTTGGGTTAATTGACCCTTCTAAAGGGAGTATAAATGCAATTGCTAAAGCGCTAACTAATATAGTTTTTGCTCCTCTAGAAAAAAAGTTAAATTCTGTATCTCTTTCTGCAAATTGGATGTGGCCATGTAATAATCCAGGTGAAGATGCTAGACTATATAAGGCTGTTGAATCATGTTCTAAATTTACTCAGGAATTAGGTATTAATATCCCCACAGGTAAAGATTCATTATCAATGAAGCAAAAGTACGCAGAAGGAGATGTCACAGCTCCAGGCACAGTAATTATTTCAGCAACAGCGCATTGCTCTGATATTAAAAATATCATTACTCCTGATGTTAAAACTGATGGTGGTTCTTTGTACTATATTGACTTTTCTAGTGATAAAAATTATTTAGGTGGAACTGCATTTGCACAAGTTCAAAATAAAATAGGTAAAAAGGCATCAGTAGTCAAAAATACTGATTACTTCAAAAAAGCATTTAATACAGTTCAAGAATTGATAAAAGATGGGAAAATCTCATCAGGTCATGATATAAGTTCTGGTGGTTTTATAACCACTCTTTTAGAAATGTTTTTTTCAACTCCAAAAGTGGGTGCAACAATTAAGCTAAGTAAAATATACAACGCTAATAAAGACTTGTTTTTTGAAAACCCAGGAATCATTCTTCAATCAAACTCACCTTTAGCAGGTTACTTTAATGAAAGAGGGGTTAAATGTTTAAAAATAGGAGAAGTCAATTTATCTGGAAAAATTACAATTGAATATGGTGATGAGTTAATGAACTTTGAAATAAGTCACTTCAGAGACATCTGGTATAAAACATCTTCAGATTTAGATAGTCATCAAACTTCTAATAACCTATCATTAGATCGTTTCAAAAACTATAAGAATCAAATTTTGAATTATAATTTTCCTGATTCATTTTCGGGGAAACTTACATCTAATTCATCCAAGAAAAAAGTTAAAGCTGCAGTAATTAGAGAAAAGGGAAGTAATTCTGAAAGAGAGATGGCTTACGCAATGCAAATTGCTGGTTTTGAAGTAACGGATATCCATATGACTGACTTAATAAATGGTTACTCTGATCTTTCAGAGTTTAGATTTATAGTTGCTGTTGGTGGATTTTCAAACTCTGACGTTTTGGGTTCTGCAAAAGGCTGGGCTGGATCTTTTATTCATAATGAGAAAGCTAAAAAAAGTTTAAATGCGTTTTTCAAAAGACCAGATACTTTATCCCTCGGGGTATGTAACGGTTGTCAATTATTCGTTGAATTGGGTCTCCTAACACCTGAGCTAGAAGATAAACCTAAAATGTTACACAATGATTCTGGTAAATTTGAATGTATTTTTACTGCAGTAGATATACTAGATTCTTCGTCTATTATGTTAAAAGGACTTGAAGGAAGTACTTTGGGTATATGGGCTGCTCATGCAGAGGGTAAGTTTTATTTACCTGGATCTAAAAATCAATATCAAATACCAGCAACTTATCATTACGATAAATATCCTGCTAATCCAAATGGTTCTGATCACAATGCAGCTATGCTTAGTAGTAATGACGGAAGACATCTTGTAATGATGCCCCATCTAGAGCGTTCAACATTCCCATGGAATTGGGCTTACTATCCGGAGAGTCGAAAAAAAGATGAGATTTCTCCATGGATTAAGGCTTTTGAAAATGCAGGTGAGTGGCTTAAAGAAAACAAGTGAAATCAGATTTATTTTTTATAACTTGGAATAATTAATTTGTACTTTACATTTGAAAACCAAGCATATGAAACCTACTCGACTATTTGATTTTTTAGAATACGCTAAAATAAACCATCCCCTTGACAATGTTTTAAACACAAAACATGATGGAAAGTGGGATAATATTTCAACTTATGATTATGCTAAAAAAGCAAATTATATAAGTTCCTCCTTAATAAATATGGGAATTAGTTCTGGAGATAAAATTGCAATGATTTCTTCTACAAATAGATCTGAATGGTCAATTATTGATATGGGATTGTCTCAAATTGGAGCAATAAATGTACCCCTCTACCCTACTATTTCTTCCAAGGACTATTTATATATTTTAAATCATTCAGAATGTAAACTTTGTTTTGTTAGTGACAAAGAAGTTTACGATAAGGTTTTTGCCATAAAAGATCAAGTTGATAGTCTTAAAAATATATATTGCTTTGACAAGATTGAGAATTGCATTAATTGGAAAGAGTTAATCGACTCTGGCAAAGAAAATCTTAATCTTGACCACATAGAGAATCAAAAATCAAAAGTAAAACCTAATGATTTAGCTACAATTATTTATACCTCGGGTACAACTGGAACTCCTAAAGGTGTAATGCTTAGTCATAATAATATTGTATCAAATGTATTGTCAACGTCAAATAGATTTCCATTTGAAACTGGAAAAGAAAGTGCATTAAGTTTTTTACCAATATGTCATGTTTTTGAAAGAGTTGTGCTTTATAGTTATTTATACAATGGTCTTAGAGTTTATTTTGCTGAATCATTAGAAACTATCACTGATAATCTTAAAGAGATTAAGCCTGAAATAATGACAGCAGTCCCCCGTCTTTTAGAAAAAGTATATGATAAAATATATTCTAAAGGAGAAGAACTAGATGGAATAAAACAAAAATTATTTTACTGGGCTGTAGACGTTGCACTTAAATATGAGCCTTATGGAAAAAATGGGGTTTTTTATTCATTTAAGCTTGCCATTGCTCAAAAGCTGATTCTTTCAAAATGGAAAGAAGCACTCGGTGGAAACCTAAAACTTATAGCTTCAGGAAGCGCACCTCTTCAACCTAGATTAGCTAGAGTATTTACGGCAGCTGGAATGACTATAGTAGAAGGATATGGATTAACTGAAACATCTCCTGCAATTTCACTAAGCGATATGAGAGATGGAGGTTTTAAAATTGGAACCGTAGGTAAACTTGTCGATGGTGTTGAGGTAAAAATAGCAGCAGATGGGGAAATACTATGTAAGGGTCCCAATGTAATGATGGGTTATTATAAAGAGATTGAAAAAACAAAAGAAGTTATGTCTGGAGATTTTTTTCATACTGGAGATATTGGTATTATTGATTCTGATGGATTTTTAAAAATAACAGATAGAAAGAAAGAAATGTTTAAAACATCTGGCGGTAAATATATTGCTCCAGCTGTAATTGAAGGTGAAATGAAGCAATCTCTATTTATTGAACAGATAATGGTTGTTGGTGAGAGCGAAAAAATGGCAGCAGCGATAATACAACCCAATTTTGAATACCTCAAAAGCTGGGTTAAAGAAAGAAAAATAAATGATTCATTTGATGACATTTGTAATAATGCAGATTTAATAAGTGCTATTCAAAAAGATATAGAATATCATAATCAAAAATTTGGTCAATGGGAGAAAATCAAAAGATTTGAATTAACTCCAGAAGCATGGACCATAGAAAGCGGACTACTGACCCCTACAATGAAACTCAAAAGGAAGGCTATCAAATCAAAATACTTACATTTAATTGAAAAAATATATTCTTAATTAAGAATATTTATACTCCTTACAAATTCCAAAATAATAATTAAAAAGTTTTGAATATTATTATGCACGCATAATAATTTATATTATATTTGGATTTAATAAAATGGAAAAATCTAAAACTTTTGATTATGCACTTAGATCCACTTGGCAAAGTGTAAGTAATATGTATAATAAAGCTGCTTACAAGTTTGAATCAACAATGGCTACTGGTTTTGCATTACTAAGTATTGAGCCCGATGGAACTCCCTCCACAGCATTAGGTCCTTTGATGGGTATGGAGAATACTAGTTTATCAAGGTTACTTAATTCATTAGAGGAGAGAAGTTTTATTGAAAGGAGACCAAACCCAGTAGACGGAAGAGGCCGTTTGGTTTACTTGACTAGACTTGGATTAGAAAAAAGAGAAATATCAAAAAAAATTGTTTTAAAATTTAATAATTCCATTTCAAAAAAATTAACTAAAACTGAAATCAACACCTTTTTTAAGGTTATAGATTGCATAAACACACAAAGTCAAAACACATTAACACAACATGAAAATGATAACTGATACAACAAAAGAAATAGTAAAAGGAGGAGGATTTATAATTCATAAAGCTGATTCTAATAGCACAATTTTTACACCTGAGGATTTTTCAGAAGAACAAATCATGATGAGAGACTCTGTTAAAGAGTTTATCGATAGAGAGGTATGGCCTCATAAAGAACGTTTTGAAAATAAAGATTACGAATTCACAAAAGAAATAATGGAGAAAGCGGGAGAGCTTGGTTTTCTTGGAGTTTCTGTGCCTGAAGAATATGGGGGGCTTGGAATGGATTTTGTTTCAACTATGCTAGTTTGTGATTATATTTCGTCAGCTACTGGATCATTATCAACTGCTTATGGGGCTCATACCGGTATAGCTATTCTCCCAATTACACTTTATGGAACTGAAGAACAAAAACAAAAATACATACCTAACCTTGCCTCTGGAAAATGGTTTGGCTCATATTGTTTAACTGAACCAGGAGCTGGTTCTGACGCAAACTCTGGTAAAACAAAAGCTGTGCTTTCAGAAGATAAAAAACATTATTTCATTTCTGGTCAAAAAATGTGGATTTCAAATGCTGGTTTTGCAAGCATCTTTATAGTATTTGCAAGAATAGAAAATGATAAAAATATAACTGGGTTTATTGTTCCTGCAGATTATGATAATGGAATTGTATTAGGAGATGAGGAGAAAAAACTAGGAATTCACGCTTCATCAACTAGACAAGTATTTTTTACCAATACCAAGGTTCCAGTTGAGAACATGTTAGCAGGAAGAGGTGAAGGGTTTAAAATTGCCATGAACGCTCTTAACGCTGGTAGAATAAAATTAGGTGTAGCGGTAGTTGACTCCCAAAGAAGAATAATAAATGGTTCAGTGAAATACGCAAACGAAAGAGTTCAATTTAAAACACCAATTTCACAATTTGGTGCTATAAAAGAAAAAATTGCGAAAATGTCAGCCAATCTCTATGCATGTGAATCTGGATGTTACAGAGCTGCTTCAGACATCAAAGATCATATTGAATTTTTGAGAGGTCAGGGAAAGTCTCATCAGGAGTCTGAGTTAAAAGGGCTAGAGGAATTTGCAATCGAGTGTTCTATGGTTAAAGTTTTCTGTTCTGAATCCATGCAAAACTCTGCTGACGAAGGAATTCAAATTTTTGGAGGAATGGGTTTTTCTGCAGAAACACCAATGGAAGCTGCATGGAGAGATTCTCGAATTGGTAGAATATATGAAGGAACCAACGAAATCAATAGAATGGTTTCAGTTGGAATGCTATTGAAAAAAGCAGCTAAAGGTCATTTGGACATCATGAATTCTGTGATGCAAGTTGTTGAAAAAGTAAAGTTAAATAATATTGAAAAGTCTCTTAGCGATTCACCATTTGCTCAGGAGGAGATGCTAGTTCAAAACCTTAAGGATATATTTTTACTTTTAACTGGTGCTGCTTTTCAAAAATATGGATCTGATCTTGAAAAAAATCAAATGATACTCTTAGGGCTTTCAGATATTTTGATTGAATCATATTTTACTGAATCAACCCTTTTAAGAACGATAAAAAATCATGATAGAGATGATAAAAATTATACTGAAACTCATAAAGACATGACTCAATTATTCTTATTTAACTCTATAGAAAAAGTAAGAAATAAAGCAAAAGAAATAATTTTAAGTATTTCGGATGATAAAGACAAAGTAGGATTACTTAAAAGTATTGATTTAATGACCAGATATATAAACTATCCGAATATAGTAGAATTAAAGAATAAGATAGCTGACACAGTTATTGAAGAAAATGAATACAAACTGTAATGATTAAATTTTGGACAGTTTATTTAATTAGGTTTGTTTCAATATATTTTATATTTAGTGTTATTATTGCGGGATTTTTATATCCAGGAGGTAATATATTTGAACCTGATCAAGTTGGGTATTCTTTTACAAAAAATTATTTAAGTGACCTAGGAGGATATATGAGTCGATCCGGAGAAATAAATTTTCTTTCTTCTTTTATTTTCAATACTTCAATGCTTTTTTATGCCGGTTCAGGAATTGGATTTTTATTTGTTCCAAGTCTTTTTAAGGATAATAAAACAATATATAAATTAGCACTTATAGGAAGTTTCTTTTTTTTTATTGGCTCCTTTTGCTTGGCAGGAGTCGGTTTAACCCCTCATGATATATATCTGGATCTACATGGTCATTTTGCAAAAAACGCATTTAGACTTTTTGTCCCTGGGTCTATTTTCTATGTTATTGTTTTATTTAAAAGTACCGTTGATAACAAGTATTCATTAGTTACTCTGGGGTATTTAATTTTTACTTTTGCTTACGTAATGTATCAGTTTTTGATTGAAGATGCTTTGAAAAGTCCCGATTCTCTAATGGAATCGGTTACCATTCAAAAAATAATTGCTATTGTCAGCACGATTAGTATTTTTTCACTAAGCTTTGCTTTTTCTTCTAAATTATCTGAAAAAAGTAAAAGCTGAATTTAAATTTTGTTTACAATTATAACTATAAGTTTTGATGTTTTTTTGTAATTTTTAAAAAAAATTATGCGACAAATTTTCTTCATATTATTACTTCTTGCTTGTAATTATACTAATTCTCAAACTTCAAATGATTTCTATGATATAATAGATGAAGTTAATGTTGAAAGAATAAAAAGTGATATTACTGTTTTAGCCGATTTTGGAACTAGACATACTCTCAGTGATACTATTTCGAACTCAAGAGGTATTGGGGCTGCCCGAAGATGGATAAAATCAGAGTTTGATAAAATCTCTAAAGACTGTGAGGGTTGTTTAGAGGTCTTTTACCAAAAGAACTATTTTACTCAAAAAGATGGAGCTAGAATTATTAAACCTACATGGATAAACAATGTAGTGGCTATTCAGAGAGGAAAAAAATTTCCTAACAGGTATATTATAATGAGTGGTGATATTGATTCAAGAATTTCTGATCCAACAAATTATAAAGATGATTCTCCGGGAGCTAATGATAATGCATCAGGAATGGCAGGAACAATTGAAGCAGCTAGGGTCTTGTCAAATTATGAATTTGATAGTAGCATTGTCTATTTAGGGCTTTCAGGAGAAGAGCAAGGGCTTTTTGGAGGAAAAGGCTTGTCAGAATACTCTAAGAAAAATAAATGGGAGATTATAGGAATACTAAATAACGATATGATTGGAAATATAGAAGGAGTTGATGGTGTAATAGATAATAGAACTTTTAGAATTTTTTCTGAACCAACACCCCCTAATGAATCTGAAAAAGAGAGAAAAGCTAGACGATTCTATGGTGGAGAAGTAGATGGAATATCGAGACAACTAGCTAGGTACATTCACAAAACGGTAAAAAAATATATGCCAGAAATGAACCCTCTTTTAATTTATAGATTAGATAGGTTTGGAAGGGGTGGACACCATCGTCCATTTAATGACATGGGTTATGCAGGAGTTAGAATTATGGAAGCTCATGAAAACTATAACCGACAGCATCAAGATATAAGATTTGAAGATGGAATAAATTATGGAGATGTTTTAGAAGGTGTGAATTTTAAATACGCTAAAAAACTAACTGCAGTAAACGCGATCAATCTAGCAAGTATAGCATGGGCGCCTCCGGCTGTAAAATCACTTTCTATTGGAGGGGTAGTTGAGCCTTCGGTTAAATTCCGATGGGAAGCAGTTGATAATAATACTGTTAAAGGCTATAAAATATACTGGAGAGACACAACAAGTCCAATATGGCAAAACAGTCGTTATATCGGCAATGTCTCAGAATATACTTTAGATGGAATTGTAATTGATAATTTCTTATTTGGTATTTCTACAGTTGGAAAAAATGGTATAGAAAGCCCTGTAGTTTTTCCAAATAAAGTGTTTAGAGATTAGTAGTAATTATCAATACTTAATCTTCGGTAATCACCTCGTCTATTTCTTAGATAAGGACTGAAATCAAAAGTCAAAAACACTTCAAATGTGCTAGGAGAATAGGCTTTAGCTGGATTTTTCCTGGAAGGGAAATTATAAAGCGTTCCAAATTCAAAATTTTCATATGATAATGCAACTGATATTCCCACATTTAACATCGAAAAACTCTCAGTACTTTTCATAATTTCATTTAAGCCGATAGAAAATTCTCCAAATTGAACTTCTTGGGAAAGATATATATCTGTGCTATAGGCAGATTTTGAAATATTAGTAAAGGCATACAGTGTTGAATATCTCGGTAAAAAACCTTGATCATAGGGGTTTATATCAAACTCATAACCAGCTTGTAAAGAAAACCGTATAGGCATTTTATATTCTTCATTCTCTTTGTTGTATGATATATTTGGTTGGTTAAGATGTTGAGCGCTAAATCCAACCAAGTACTTATCTGAATGAATAATGAATGACGCTCCTAAATCTAGATAATTAGCATCCCCAATTAATGGCGCAAGAGGATCATTAGAGAGAGCCTGAAGATAACCAGAAATAAGGGATAATTGATCTTCAAAAACTAACTTACTTACATCTAGCTTTGAACTCCCCATTCCCAATGTAATTGAAGGCAAGAGGAAGTCTTGATTATCTAATTGAATTTTATAAATAAAACTTATTGCAGGTTTTGAATACACCAAGCCGGCATTATCCATTGTATAAGAGTACATGTCAACTCCTAAAGAAAAATAATCTGAATCGAAAGATATAGAACCAAAAAAGTATCTGCTTTCAATTCCTTGATTTGAAACTAAACCAACACTGTTATATAAAACACCCGTTTTATTCATATTATTTATTCCCATAAAACTAGGATTAGTTTTTTGCATAAACCTTGAGTGACTTATTATCAGATCATCCTGAGCTGATAATTTGAAAACAAATATCAATAATAACAATATGTAATTAATTTTTTTCATGTTGTCATCTTAAGAGTATAAATGTTCCATCTCTAAATACTTTCACGCTATCTATTGTTTGTCCTTCCAGAGTATAGATGAAATATGGTGTTATTATTTCTTTTCCATCATCAGCAGACAAATCTGGCCCACACCAACCAGTAAGAGTTAAGGCTTCTATTGCTGGGTTTGTTGGAGGTACTCCTATTTCTTCATAAAGGAGAGCTCCTTGAGCATCATAAACTCTAAATGTAACTTCAACTAATCCGTTAAACAGAGGTTTAAAGCATTGATTATATATATCACCATTAGGTGTAAACACATTTGGAGATAAAACATTATAGCCTTTTCCAATTTTAATTGTCTGGGTTAATTGTACAACACATCCAATATCATTATAAATATTGAGTGTAACATAATACGTTCCTGATATAGCATATTCATGTGTGATTGGATCAGGCTGATTTCTCTCGAGTCGTTCTGTTTGTGTACCGTCACCAAAAATGAACTCAAATGAACTGTATTCATCTTCTGATAAATCTCTAAAAGTAATATCTTCTCTTGCAATATACTGTGAAGATTGTTGGAAGCTAATAGAGCTAAAATCAAATAATGGATCACCAATTCCAATATTAATTTGTCTAGCAATTCCGCAACCTGCTCCATTTAAAACTTCTAAACGAGCAGATGTAACTGGGTTATCTATTTCAAGTATATATTGGTCTTCTCCTACTGTTTGGCTCGTAACAAGATTTCCATCGTAGAAAAATGAAAGTGGGCCTGTTCCTCCATCAAAAACATCAATATAAATAGTCCCTGCTAATCCACTACATAATTCTGGATCTACAAGTGGACCTTGGCGAATTTGTAATACGTTTTCATCTAACACAGTAACAACTCCTGTAATCTGGTTGTTTTGCGAAAGATTTGAACCTACACAATTTGATAGACCTGCTGGGGTTATGGTGTATCTATAATTTCCTTCTGATAAATTATTTAAACTAGTATAACCAGTGTAATTAACTGTTGCATTGGTTCCATCCAAAGAGGTCCAATTAGCTGCACTAACTGATGAGTTTAACATTTGAAGACGTGTGCTTTTAGAAACAACTTCAAGAGCAATTGAGGCGCCCGAAACCGAACTTATATTGATTTGGACATCCTGTGGCGTAGCACTACCATTAGGAGCCGCTTGAACAGAAGTAGAATATTGAGGTGAGTTATCTATTACTTGTGCCATTTCTTGAACAACTGATACAATTGATTCATTTGGAGTTTGCGTTGTATAGGTGAATGGAAGGCTATTAATTAGTACAGCATAAACTTCTAAACTGTCTGCAGAGGCAGAAATTCCTTGAAATAATAGAATTGCTTCATTATCATTTGATGTTGCGCCCTGAATCTCCCATGTTATTTCATATGGTGGAGCCGATGATCCATCTTGATTTTGAACAGAAATTGCTATCATTCCATCTTCAGCATCTAATTGACAACTCACTGCTGAACTAAATGAACCTGAAGCGTCAGCAACACCTGAAACTAAAATATCATTAAATTCAGAAATAAAATTAAATTGAACAGTTTCTTCATTACCACTTGAATCAATGATTGTACAACCATTTTTATCTTGAACACCTAATTGGTAAACACCAGGTAGCGGAAAGAAGTCTACATTATTAGTTAGACTATTAAAGATAGTTGAATTAGCCGTAGAATTTGGATCAGGAAAATAAGTCCAGGATAAACCATAGTAGGGTTGTCCGCCAGAGTCTAAATATGGTGTTCCTCCACTGACAAGGAATTGATCAAAAAATGGACCTTGGTAACTATCATAACAAGCACTGATTGTGAAATCTGTTTGTCCTGAATATTTAATTGGAAGCAAGTCTTCTATTGTAAAACCGAGCAACACTACACATTCTGTTTGAGTATTTTTAACTTCTAAATTGTATGAATTAGGTTGAAGGTTTTGAATTAATACAATATTTGTAGACAGGTTAGGAGTATATGTGTTGCCAGAAAGGACATTTGTAGTAAGTGAACTTGACGGTGTTGAGGAAACAGATGAACCATTTGAAACCGTGCTTTGAAGAAGACTTCCATTTAAAGTAAATTCAAACACCGATGGGTCAGGAATCAAGTCAAACTGTCCATTGCCTAATTTGAAGCTAATTGAAGCCGTGCTTTTAACACATGTAATTTCATCAAATTCAACATCCTGAATTTGTAATTTACTAGGATCATCAATCTCAAACACATAACCCCCTTCTGTTAAATTTTCAACTAATATATCACCACCACACCCTGATGAGTCAGAAACGATACCTCGATAATAACCTATATTTAGTCCAGTTAAAACTTCCTGCCCAGCAGTGTTAGAAACTTCATTCCAAACCGTTTGAGTTGTAATTGTAATAGGCGATAAATTCATTCTTAGACCGTAAACCGATGCAATTGAACCAGCTTGTGCAGAATTGATTGTCTGAGATCTAACTATAATACTTGATCCACTCAGATATGCTTCAAGTGTTGGATCGTTATTAATTGTAATTGCTAAGTCTACAGCTAAATCTAAAATACTAGTTGTATTGTTAACTATAATTGATGAAGTAAACGTTGTACCATTAACAACTACTCCAAAAGCTCCAATTTCTGTAGGGGAAATACTTCCGGTAAATGCAATTGAGAATGTGTCTAAATCCAACTGTGACCTTCTCTCCCACTTTATTGTATAAGGAGCAGTACCTCCACTAGGTTGTCCATCCATTTTTATAGTAGGTCCATCAACACTTGGTGTAGAAGAGGAACAATCTTGAACCCCTGTTAAATTTGCTGCCGCAACAAGATCTCCAACAGATTCAGTGGTCATTGTAACTGTAATACTTATTGGAGGATTACAATTTGACTCGTCTGTCACAAAAACTTCATAAGCCCCAACATTTGGTATGTTCAAAGCAACTATGTCTTGTCCAGGAACAACACTAGTGTTTAAAATATAATTACCATCTGCAGAAACAA
>NZ_CEXPNT010000013.1:42276-57475 GCF_982709265.1 Candidatus Marivariicella framensis
CAATTGAAGAATCAAATGTTGTTCCGTCTACAACAACTCCAAGTGTTCCTCCTGCCGAGAAAGAAACAGTTCCTGTAAATGAAATCGAGAAGGTATCAAGGTTTAATTGTGTTTTTTTCTCCCACTTGATCGTGTACGGTGGTAAACCTCCACTAATAGGACCATCGATTTGTATGGTTGGACCAGTTGGACTTGGAACAGGAGGACCACAATCTTGAACCCCTGTTAAATTTGCTGCTGCAACAAGAGGTGGTGGAGCATTTGAGGTCATGGTAACTGTAATACTTATTGGAGGACTACAATTTGACTCGTCTGTAACCTCAACGGTGTATGGTTGTGTAAGTGCTATGTTCAGAGCAACTATGTCTTGTCCAGGAACAACACTAGTGTTTAAAACATAACTACCATCTTCAGAAACAATTCTTACTGGGAAGATTGTTCCATTTACAGAATCAGATCTTGTGCCTCCACTAGTTCCAATTATAAACTGTCCAGTACCACCCTCGCATGAAATTGGGGTAATCGCACCTTCGGTAAGAACTATTGGCTCAAATACATCAAACAAATACCCTCCGTTTACGTTTTCAACTAAAATACTACCACAGCCGGAAGAGTCCGTAACAACAGCTCTATATTGACCCATGCTCAGTCCGGTTAATATTTCTAAACCAGCAGTTCCAGGAACTTCATTCCAAAAAGTTGCTGGTGTAGTTGAAAGTGATGACAAATTCATTGTTAATCCATAAGCTGGAGCAATAGACTGAGCTTGAAAACTGCTTATTATAAGTGATTTAACAATAATCGTAGAACCACTTAAATAAGCCTGAATACCTGGATTTGCATTAATTTTTGTTTTAAGTTCAGCTGCTATATCCATAATGGAATTTGTATCATTTACAATCATTGATGAGGTAAATGTTGTTCCGTTTACAACAACTCCAAGTGTTCCTCCAGCTGAGGCAGAAACAATTCCCGTAAATGAAATCGAAAAAGTATCATAATTTACCTTAGATTTTCTTTGCCATAAAATAGTATATGGGGCAGTGCCACCAGTAATTCCTACATTGGTAAGTTTAATAGTTGGACCAGTTGGACTTACAACAGGAGAACCACAATCTTGCAAGCCTGTTAAATTTGCTTCTGCAGTAAGACCAGAAGGAGCATTTGTAATTGTTATATCAATAGACTCATCAGGAATACATCCAGATTCATCTGTAACGGTAACTGTATAAATAGCTGGATAAATTATATTATCAACAACTATGTTTTGACCTGGGGTAATAGAGGTATTTAGAATATAATTACCATCTGATGAAACAATCCTTACAGGGAAGATAGTAGCCGTAACAGATCCTGAGTAATACCCTCCTTCAGTTTCAACAATAAATTGTCCAGTACCGCCCTCGCACGGAATTGGTGTAATCGTACCCTCGGTGAGAACTAAAGGATTTCCAGGAGGGTCGGTAAGGACAATTGTTGGTATTATTAGGTAATTTGCGACTACATCACAGCCTGACGAATCAGAAATAACTATATCATAAGTTCCAGCAGGAAGATCGTCTCTAAAGAATGTTGAGCCTGTAATTGGTTCAGTTGGCTCACCACCTACTAAACTATATAAATATGGGGGTTGACCGCCTGACAAGGCGATTTGAATAGATCCAAGTAAAATATCATTAGGAGAACATGCAAGTGGAGGTTGCGTTACAAGTGGTTCATTAGCTCCACTTAATTCAGCTATTGAAACAGGAGACGATTCAGTAATTTCAAAATCTTTTATTTCCTCAGCACAAGACTGAACATATGCTGCGCTAGATGCATAAACTGTAACTCGGTATATTCCGGCAGGTAAATTATCAAAAGATGAAGCTCCACCGGTTGGAGTAGATTCCTCACCTGTAAAATCTGCAGGAAGAAGGTTTCTTCTATTAGGAGTTAAGGTAGTTGTACTCAAAGAAGATGAGACTGTATATCCTAGACTAGTAGTAACAAGATATTCCCAAACAATAAATGGCGATGGAGTACCCGAAACTTTTATTTCAATTCTTCCGTCTGTTCCTTCAACACATTCATTTTCTAAATTGTTCAGCGTAGTACCCAAAATTGTTACAGAGGAGCCATTCCCCTTAACTTCAATAGGACCTATTGAAGTTACTGAACAGTTTGCAAGGTTTGAATCTGTGATGGTTAGTTCATAAAAACCAGCAGAGATTCCGATTAAATTTCTAACATTATAGGTGACTGGTGGATTAGGGGAGAGTCTTGTCCATTGGTAGTCATAACTACCAGATCCTCCTGTAATAGCTGCAATTGGTAAATTGATTTCACCATCTCCAGCACACACCTCATCTGTTATAGTTATTTGACTTTCATCAATCTCTAAGACAGCAGATAAAGGATCTGTTTCAATAAATTCAGCAATTGAACATGTATTAGTTCTAACCTCTAATCTATATTTTAATCCTGGCGTTAATCCTGTAAATTGTAAATCCTCAGAAAAAGTTTTAGCTAAAGAGCCTACTGTGAAATTTAAAATTCTTGGAGGAGACAAAGCTGAATATGATGGAGGAGATCCAATCGATCCTTGGAAAAGCTCTGCAGTCAGAATATTTCCAGCTCCTGACATTTGATCTGTGGTAAAAGTACCCGATACCGGAATATTAATAGTTCCTCCACAAGTTTCAGAAACTGTTCCAATAGTAATAATTGGTTTTTCTATTGTAAAACTAGCTGTTGCTGAACAGCCAACAAATGCCCCACCATTTGCTTCAATTGAAACTGTTAAATTATATTCTCCCTCAGATAGTCCTGTTATTTCAAGATTAGTATTTGTATAACTAACATCTCCAACCTTAGTCCAAGAATAAATATAGTTAGTCTCTAAATTTTGTTGTATTGTAGTCTTTGTAAACTGAGTTGATCGATCATCACTGGTTACAGCAACACTTGAGGATGAAACTGTTGATGAGAAGGTTACAAAACCTGCTAAACTAAGAGTTCTTATATCTATGGTTCCATCCCCATTAGCTGTGGCTGTGACAGTAGTACTCGGAGCAATCAAAGTTGTCAAGCTTGCAGCAATTGAAATCAATGTGTTTCCACCAATAACAGTATGACCATATGAAACACCCCCTGCAGTAATTGTAACAACATCTGTAGCGGCAGGTGTTCCAGATAGAGTCATTCTTATAACATTGTCAGTTGTATGAGTCGCGGTTGATGTAAATGGTACTCCAGCTAACAGAGCTGTAACATCTACAGATCCAGCACTTCCAACATTAGCAGCAGCAGAAACATCAGTCGATCCTCCATTAATTTTTAAAGCAAGATTAGCAGCAATCACACTAATAGATTGGTCAGAGTTACCATCAAGATTAAGATCATTTGTAGTTTCTGAATAGTTTACACCATCTATTGAAATAGTATAAGTGTCTCCTACTCCAACATCGGCGTTTGTTGTGAGTCCAATTATAGAGAACCGATCAACCTGAGCAGTATCTTCTAATCCCCCTGTTATGAAAGAGCTTAATGTGTTCGACACTGGATGTCCTATTTGACCGTCTGGGGTAAACCCAGCTGTTGAACAAGAAACATCTTCAACTGCAGCCTGAATTCCAACTGAATCAATAACAATATTTGGAGCAACCGTTACTTGACCTATAATAGTTGTTTCGCTACAAGTTGGGTTTCCAGTTGTTGTTAATGTGTATTGATATATTGTAGTTTGACTAACTGAAACTGTTGGAGTTCCAATTATTTGTTTTGTATTTGGTGCAGCTCCATTTCCTAGAACAAGACCGGATGGTAGTTGAAGAAGTGGATCGGCGTTTGGAACTTCTTGCACACCAGTTGCGCCACCACCCCATGTGTAAATAATTGGTAAAATTGCATTATTTGCACAAACTTCTTGATTTAAAGTAGCTAACGCTGAACTTAAAACAAGAGTTGATTCAGGTGTTAATGTAATAGTACCATTAGCCGTATTGGACGCGTCCCCTGGTAAACAACCAGCTGTGCCTGAGGTAGTTAAGGTAAAAGTGTAAGCCACAGTAGTAGTAATAGGAGTTGCTGGATTAGGTGTTCCAGTAACTGTCATATAGTTTTCATTATCAATATTTCCTGAAGAAGCTAAAGATAAAGCTCCCCCTCCAGCAATAGAATTATTAAAAGAAAGGTCGAATAAAGTTCCTTGAACATTGGCTCTTATTTGAATTGAAGTAGTTCCTGTAATGGATGCAGTTGGAGCACTTTGTCTTACGCCAGAAGCTATATTAATTCCTGAGACTAGTTGTTGAGCAACTGTTAGGGCGGTATCACCCGTGGTAGATGTAGTATAACTGTAGGTAACTCCGTCAATTTTTATCCAAAATTGCGCTCCAATTGCACTTGAAGCAGTAACATCAATAATGTTCACTTGTCTAACGGATACTGGATTTAATAAAACTCCTGGAGGCAAACCTACTGTTCCTGCTAATGCTGGAATACTAGCAGTTAAAGCTGTCCCGGTTAAATTAAACTTAATACCCTCTAACTGTTCTCCAACACATATTTGTTGTGCATTATCTGAGCCTGGAAAGTTAGAATCCGATGAATCATAATTTATACCTTCCTTTGGATTAACCTTTATTGATCCCTGAATAAAATCTTCTCCGCATCCAAGAAGATTATTAGCTGTCCTAATTCTGTAAAAATATGTTGATGGGAAAGTGACTCCAACATTAGGTGTTCCAGATATTGCAACCCTATGTGAACCAACAGAATTGACACTTGTAATAGTTGGTGTTACAGAATTAGTAAATTGTGATAAGCCAAATGGAGCTCCAGAAGTAATAGCAGTTAGGGTAATATCACCACCTCCAGAACCAGCTAACGCCTGAACTCTTCTTCCAGGAGTTGCGTTTATTTTAGCTATGAGTGCATCTCTAACATTTGTTGCAGATAAACCGCCTCCAACTGTTGTATGGGAATATGTGTTTGTTGTTAGAGGAGCTCCACCTGTAACATAAATAAACACATCTTCACCAGTAACAAAAGTTCCAGCAACACTAACTATATCAACTTGTTGTTGTGCAACTGCATTTTCAGTAACACTAATTCCATTAGGAAATATACGAGAAGAACTGGGTGTAATATCTGTACTTGTAACAGTTCCCGTAGTAGTTTTTAACTCTAAACTGTATGCTGCACCATCTATTGATGATTTTAAATAAATAGCATCATTTGCAAGATCAGGTATTGCATTAATTACGGATGAACCACTCATATTTGTAACTAAGTTTGTAATGATATTATCAATACCGGTTGCGCCTACTGGAACAGTGTATTGATAATCCGTTTCATCAATGGTAACCGTTACTTTATCATTGGCTGCAAATACTCCAGAAATATTAACTCTATCTTGTTGACCAAAATCAGCAGACTCTAGAATAATTTCAGTAGCCCCATTTGAAAGCTGATATGTAATAGGAAAAGGGATAGGTTCTCCATCACATACTTCTTGATTATCTGTTCCAGCAGCAGAAGTAAAACTGATTTTAGAGTTAGGTAAAAGGCTTATAGAAACAGTTTGTTTTACAGGAGTACAGCTTGTACCGACACTTGTAATATCAACTGAATATGTTTTCGTACTACTAACAACCTCGGAAGGGGAACCGGTAATGGTCACATAATTTAAATTCTCTACATCACCAGCAACGTCACCATCTAATTCAAGGGTATTAGTGGTAGTAGATGTAGTATAACTAAATGATTTTCCTGACTGATCTGCACTTAACGTTATAATTGATCCTGAAGCAGCAGCTGTTACAGGGCTCAATCTAATTCCAATTGCATTATTAATCACATTACGCAAACCAATAGCTACATTACTAGCTGCATCTCCAGTTTGGAGGGTATACTGATAACTTACACCATTTATTTTTATTGTTAAAGTTTCACTTACAGTGAGTGTTCCTGAAATCGATGTGGTTTTTACTTGCGCTTCTTTAAAAGGAGTCATCACTACTCCTAGAGGAAGTCCATTTTGACCAACTAGTGAAGGGTGTGTTGCTCCTGTTGCTGATCCTCCGACTTCTATTCTAATACCCTGAATATCACCACCTTCACATACAGCTTGAGAAAGCTGACCATTGGTTGTTGTTGAAACAGTAGCTCCTGTAAATAATGTATTGGTTATGGTTCCTGAATGAATTAATTGTTCAGCTGGAATAACAGTAAGTGTTGCTGATTGAGTTGTTGAAGAAACTGAACAACTAGGATATATATTCCCTAAAGATTGAACTATATAGGTATAGGTCATTGGCGCATCAACTGGAGGATTAATTCCAGACAGATCTGGTGCTCCAAAAAGTGTCAACAACCCCGTTCCACTAGTATTCACTATATTTAAAGTATAACTAGATGTTCCTGTAGAAGAAAATGCTGAAACAGAATACCCTTGGTAAGGTCCAGCAGCATCAGCCTCAAGTGCTAATATATTTGAATTTGCGTTAGCAGTCACATCTAAACTAACATCAGCATTAATGCTAGTAGCAAGCCTAGTAAGAAAAGTGTTAATCGTTTCTCCCACTATCGTTGTTACCAAATAAGTAGTAGTGTTAATCTGAACTCCATAGGTTTCTGTGACGGGTGCAGTAGCCGGCCCAGCCCATGTAATTTCGTCAGATTGTTTGGTGTCTGTATAGGTTTGATTTATTCCAGGTGGTATTTGATTAAATCCACCATTTAATTGAGTGGTTAGAGATACCGCCCCTCCATAAACTTTAAATGATACATCTATTATATTTGTACCCTCACATACCTCTTGAGCGTCAGTTCCTGCAACCGTTGATGTCGCAATACTTGGAGTTGCAAGAAGTGTAATTGTTCCAGAGATAGTTCCATGCGGTAAACAGGCTGTTCCTGTGGTTTCAATAGTATAAAAATAGGTAGTAGCAGTAGTTACAGGATCAGGATCTCCGGTTAGAGTTACATAATTATCATTGGCAATATCTCCAGCGATACTTGTTTCCATTATAGATGCAAGAGTAGATGTAGCAGTATAAGTAAATGATATACCGGGCACTTTAGCAGTTAAAATTAAAATAGAACCGGAAACAGAAGCTGTTACAGGAGCAGTTCTATTTCCATTTCCATTATTAATTGGACTATTAATTGCTGATAGTAGTCCTAGTGCTACAGCTTCCTTGGTTGGAGTTGCAACCGATGAATACGAATATAAAATTCCGTTTATTGATGCAGTAAAGGAAATATCGGAGGACATCGTTCCAGTTACTTGAGTGGTATTTACCTGGGCAGTTGAATAAGGTGTTAAACTTATTCCATTAGGTAAACCAGTAAATAAAGTTAAAGATGCAACCCCTGCGCTAATTGCAGAGCCCGATAAATCAAATTTAATTCCATCTAATTCACTTCCATCACATACTTGTTGAGTTAAAGATCCATTTTGTGTAGTGCCAGTAGAAAAAGTGGTCGACACAATTGTAGTTGGACGGGTAATTGCCTCAGCAGGTTTTAATTTTATCGCTCCAGTAAATGAAGTTTCCTCACATGAGTAATAGTTTCCAGTTGTGTTTATGGTATAAGTATAAACAGTCATATTATTTAAAGTTACTGATGGTATTCCAGATATAGTGAATACACCAGTTCCTTTTATAGGAGCTACAGTTAAATTAATTGTAGGTTCTGTACCCACAATAATTCCTTGAGGAACACCAGTATTAGTTCCAGTTATTCTTATAGTTCCACTAGCTGTATTTGTAGCTGTAAGGCTAGAGGTTAAGTCTAAAGTTATTGGGGGGAGAGCTATAAAACCAGTTCCAGAAACAACTCTTGTAATATTATCTATTGAGGTTCCAATAACTTTTCCAAGAAGCTTAAGTTTTCCACCCCCCATATCAACTGCTTCAACTACATCCTTAATACCAGCTGTCCCATTGACTTCACTTACTAATCCAGTTACAATTTGTTCTTTAGAAGTGAGTGTTTGAGTCGCTGTAAAAGTAGCTGAGCGAGCTATATCAGTTGTTACTGTTACAGTCCAAGAATCCGTAATAGCAGTTCCTTGACCAGTAACTGTCAATTGTTTAACATACTGGTTAATTGCATCAGTTAATCCAGATCTTACTGTAGCTTGGGTTGAATTAGGTGGAGCAGAGTATGAAACAGTATGAGTCCCTGCTCCTTGAACAGTTAAAATCAAACTATAAGTTTCTGTAACTGATCCAGAATTTGCTCCAGAAAAACTAATTTCATCAACGGGCTGCTGTTGAGTAAAAACACCATTACCACTAGCTAGACCAACACCATTTGGCAAGCCATTTAGTCCATTTAATGGCGCTATATTTGCTCCAGTAGCTCCATTGAATATTTCAAATGTTACTGGAACTAAAGCCTCTCCAACGCAAAGCTCTTGATTTTCAGTACCTGCTGCTGAGGACTGTGAAATTGACGAATTGGGCTCAACAATAATATATCCAATTGATGTTCCAGGACTACAACTTGAACCTGTGGTATTTATAGTATAAGAATATCTCGTTGGACTTGAAACAGGGTCTGTTGGTGTTCCAGATATTATGAACACTCCAACTCCTTGAACAGGCAATGTTGGAGTTGACATTGCTAGGGCTACAGATGTTTCTTGAAGAGAAATACTAAAATAAGTAGCTACAGTTCTTGCTGTTATTCGAATTGTACCACTTACAGTATCCGCATCAGCATTTACATCTCTTGTTCCATCTGCCTCGGCATTGATAATATCAGCCAATCCTTTTGCAACAATTGCTTTAGAAACAGTTCCAGTTGCAACATATTCCCTCTCTTCTCCATTAATGAAAATTTTAAAACTATCGTTAACAGCAGTATTACCACCTCCCGTTACCGTAATATCACGAATCATGAAAGTTTGAGAAGTTTGTCCTACCACACCATTCGGTAGCCCTATTGTAGTTCCTGACACTAAGGCTGATATTTGAGCTCCAGTAACGTTACCAACAATATCATAAGTTATAGTAACCGGTAAAGATTGATTCACACATACATCTTGAACTTCACTAGCTGCAGGAGATGTAATGGTAAGAATTGGATTTGGAGGAACAATAAATGGAATTGTTACAGATGGTGCCCCACATCCTGTTGAAGTTGCAGTAATATTTACAGGTCCAGAAAAATCTGAATCCCATGTTAAAACTCCTGTATCACAATTAATCACTCCAGCAGAGTTATTGTCTATTGACCAGGTCACACTATTTCCTGAACCTGGGTTAGAATAAAATTCTGTTGAAGCTGTTGATCCTGGACAACTAGGTAAAAAGCTTCCCCCTGCGATAATTATATCTGTTGGAGTAACAGCTCTACTTTCTATAACTACACTTATAGTTGAGACAGGAGATGTTGTAACTCCATCACAACCCATAGCCGTTGCGTTTAAATTAAAACTCCCATGAAACCCTTCAGTCCAATCAATTATTCCTTGTTGAGTAAATGTACTTGCTAATATGTTATCTCCAACCGTAGGTGAACTTCCAGTACCAGGAACCTCAGAAGATAAAGACCAAGTAATGTATTGATAGTTTTCTGAATCAGCAAAAAATTGGGTACTGACTGTAGTTGCTGTTATTTCGCAATTTGGCAATGCACCTGTTCTAACCAATACAGGGCCACATATGTATTGAGAAACCGCTGTTTGTAACCAACTACTTATGTTATAACCCGGAGTATTTTCATCACCTGTGACCTCTTGAATCTCTTTGTCTATTATAAACTCTGTTCCGTAATCACTATAACCAAAATAATCAGCAGTCACCCATAAACTTGAATTTGTTGAACCTGCGCCTCTATTTGAAGCAGTGACTCCTACTCCATCCTTAAATGTATGAGTTGCTCCATTAATTTGACTTAAAAAACTATTTTTGATTGCATCGGCAGTATCTGCAAAGGAGGTAATATAATCATAACAACGACCATTTATTGTTATTTTATAAATTTCACCAGCTGGAATAACTGTAGTACTTGTCGCATTTAAAGTAACAGAAATACCCGTTTTTTGATATTGTTCAAGCGAGCTTGGTTCCGATGGAGTAGCTGGAATCTGAAGAGTTGTACTAACGGAATTAATGGTAACTGCAGTAGCAGAAGCAGTAGTTGAAGAAGCAGTTATGGTAAGTTCAAAAGCAGGGCTCGAGGCATCATCAGTAACAACTTGTACATAAGTATTTGCGATTGCAGTTGCAGTAACATTGTAAGGATTTCCAGAAAAATTAGAATTAATTAAGGTAGTGATTGAAGCTAGAGTTGAAAC
This sequence comes from Candidatus Marivariicella framensis, assembly GCF_982709265.1. Lineage (NCBI taxonomy): Bacteria > Pseudomonadati > Bacteroidota > Flavobacteriia > Flavobacteriales > Flavobacteriaceae > Candidatus Marivariicella > Candidatus Marivariicella framensis. The sequence continues at coordinate 52,574 of NZ_CEXPNT010000013.1, forward strand.
AACAGTTAGAGGTGGCCCGGTCACAGTATAGCCAGCAGTTAACCCATCCACTGTTACACTAATAACATCGGTTACTGCAACAACATCTGATACATAAATATGCTCTTCAATAGGATCGGAAGGAAATATTTCAAAAGATGCAGATTGTGAATTTGAGGGACCATTACATCCAAGAGCAGCTACTGATATTGTTGCTGTTCCAATAAAATCTGGGTTCCAACTCACTTGCCCGGTGCTTGAATTTATTATCCCTGCACCTGCGGTTATAGTCCATTGATAACCAGCAATATTTGAACCTCCACATGATTCAAAGGAAGTGATCTCAGGAGTATCACAACTTGCACCATTATAAACTTTAGAACCATCAGAATCTATAATGGTTTCTTGTTGTAATTGAGAGTTTCCAACTGCTCCAGTAGCATAATTTGCGATTATAAACGAAGGCATCGTTACTTCATCTGTTTTAGTAAAAGAACCACTTAGTGAAGGATCTTCACAATCAAAACATCTTATTGGTGTTATAGTAAAAATAGACCCTGTTGAAGTTGTTGCTGACTGAGTTGACGTTACCGCTAGTGCAACTTGTGGAGTATTTCCTGCAGCAACTGTAGAAATAACAAGTGGTATTCCTCTTTTTTCTGCTTCTATTGTTATTGTACTTCCAGCAACAGTAGTGGAAACTAGTCCAGAACTATCAATTAATAAGCTAAGTTCAGTGGCTATAGTGGCAGTCGTAATTGCATTTCCATATGTTTTAGTATACGGAACTCCATTTATAATAATGCTATATACTTCACCAGCTGAATTTGTATTTCCTCCTGTTAAGGCAATAGTAGATATTGCTTGAGCTTGCTCATTAGAAAAACCAATAGTATGTTTAGCGTCTTCACGACGATTAGAAATCATAATCGTCCCAGAAGCTGTACTTTGAGCTCCAACTCCCAACTTTGAAACGCTTCCTTGATTGGTTCCATTTACTCTTGGATCAGCTGTTATTGCATCAACTAAATCATCAACTAAATCATTTCTAGAGGTAGTTGCTGCCGTGACTGATACAGTAACTGAATTAATAATCACATTATACTTTTCTCCAATTTTTGGATTACCAGAAATATCTATTCTATCTTTTTGATATGATTCTGTTAGAATAGTAAAACCAATTGTACCAGTACTGGGAGTTCCTTCAAAGGTGTAAATTCCATTAGAACGTGTCATTGTGATCCCATGTTGAGTGTTACTTCCATTAGCATAATAATTGAAATCATCTGGTCCCAAGCGCGGTTCCACTGTATCATCAATTTGTGGATTTGCAGCTTGCTCATTATCGCCACCCACTTCAGTATCACCATTATCATCTGGATCAAAATCTGTGTAGCCTAGAATCTCGAGGTCAGCTGCACCCCCTGATGCATTAAAAGAAATAGCGGTTATTGGATCACCTTGACAAACTACTTGATTTAATAGAGCTAAATTAAAATCAGGAAAAATTGCTTCTACAGGACTTACAATAACGGTAGTTACCTCTGAATCTAATGCACACGATGCGGTTGTTGACTTAAGTACAGATAAGGCTGAAAAGGAAGCAGTACCCGTCGCAGTAGCTGTAGCAATAGTTATTGCAGTTCCAGCAACTTTACCTCTTATGTCTATAGTTCCATCTTGATAATCATAAGCTTCAATTACAGTGTTTAATGGAGCGGTATTATTTACCGCACTAACTATTCCTGAGGTAATAGCATTATTACTTGTAACAGTAACAACTGTTGTAAATGTTGCTGTTGTGGTTCCATCCGATAAAGTATACGTTTCGTTAACACCAGATCCATTCCCTGAGATCGTAAATCTTTGAACAGGATAAATTGGATAAGTATTAGTTGTAGTAAGTTTATAAAATGTTGTTTCGGTTATTTTAGTTCCTCCATCAGGAGTAAGAGTAGTTCCTGTAACCCCTGAATAACCTGCTCCTAAATTTGTGAAGTTATCATTATTAGTAGAACTAGACCACTGATAGGTTATGGCTCCAATATTTGGAGCTGGAGCAACTGGAGAAACACCACTGGCGATAAAATTTGTAAAGGTTGATGCTAAAGTTGAATCAAAACAAACAGCTTGATCATTATTTGTGTTGGCTTTTTGAATTTCATCAACAACCTGAATCATTACTGACGCACTATTTCTTGTACATAAATTAGGGGTCGAATCATCTTTAAATATAGTTCCTCCGGAAGAAGAATTAGTAGCCACGGCTAATGTAAAATCAGTTCCAGGAGTATCAGGTACGAGATTTATTACTCCAGAAACTGTTTGTGATGCCGTCACAGGTATAGATCCATTAGCATTAATGTGATCAATTAAAATATTTGCATATGTCCCCGTTGAGGTTCCAGTAGTAACGGAAGTTGTAATTAAATTGATACTAATACTAAAAACATCACCTCCCGTTGGTGTTCCTCCAATAGTTACTCGATTATCTTGATCAATCAATTGATTAATGACTTGGCGTCTAAAATAACTTGTTGCAATTAATGCACCAGGAGGCGAGAATGAATTAGAAGTAGCATTTGCAATATCAACCCATGAAGCATCGGTTCCATTAGGTGAATACTGCCACTGATAGGTGATTGCTCCATTTGGTGATGTTGCATCATTGACACTAACTAAAGGATCGGGTACAGTACCATAACATATTTGTGTAGGCATAGCTATTTGTCCCACATTAATTGAATGAACGGTTATTTTGTGAACTAAAGAAGGAAGTTCACACTGAACGATAAGGCCTGATACTCTTTGAATCATTCTTCTGTAATATGTAGTAGTAGAAATTGAAGGAACTGAATATGTAGCAGCTTTTTCACCTGTAATATCTGTATATGAACTAAGAGTATTATCTGGAGAACTTTGCCATTGATATTCAATACCTACTGCTAGGGCAGTATCTCCGGTAACCGATAAAGCAGTTGGAACAACAGATGCATCCAATGGGTCTTGACAAAAAACTTGATTATTTCCACTATTAATTATTCCTCCTACAAGAGGGGTTACTGTAATAGTTCCAGAGATAGTTGCTGTTGTACAACCTGAATCCACATCTGCCGTTAAGACTGTATAAGTATAAACTGTTGTTATAATATCTGGTGTATTTGGAGTTCCAGAAATTGACAACACCTTCGTTCCAGCATCAAATGAATAAATCACACCACTTGGAAGACCATCAACTATAGCAGCAGTAGCAGGAATAACTGTAGCACTTGATGCTCCTGTAATATTATATGTTATGGTTGATATTGCTGTACCCATACAAACAACCTGTGAAGTACTTGTTGCGGCAGAACTAAGTGTGACCGTTGAAGCTGCGCTAACATTAATTGTGCCAGAAAGTGAGTCGGGTGACGCACAAGCCCCTCCTGCAGTGGTTGATACCGTGTAAGTATAGGAGCCTGATGCTACTCCAGAATTAACTATTCCTCCAATGGAAATTCGATTGGTGTTGGCTGCCGTTATCGCATTGGACATGTTTCCTGACCCTGCCGTTCCACCGATTTGAACACTAAATGGTGTTCCACTAACTTTTGCAGTTAGTGATAAAGCGTCTGTACCAATATCTGTAGCAGTTACAACGTTACTAATTGTAGAATCCCCCCATAAGGCGACTCTTAAAGCATCTCTAATCGTTTGAGTAGTATTTCCTGTTACATAAGTATAGGAAACAACCGATCCGTTTACTCCAAGAATATAGGTTCCTGTTGCTGCACCAGTTATATTTACTCTATTGGATTGTTGTGTTTTAGATTCAACAGCAGTAATTCCTTGGGGTAACGTCAAGGGTAATGCTGGACTTATAGATAATGCACCTCCCTTAATATCATAGATGATGTTGTCCGTTAGTGTATCCCCTGCACACACATTCTGATTAGTTGTAGATCCAGCCGATACTAACTCGATCAGTTCCTCTGGCTCCACGGTAATACTTCCATACATAACAATTTCTGGACATCCCGAAGATCCAACACTACTAACAATATAATTATACATAGTTGTATACGTTGTCGTTGCAGTTGGAGTCCCTTTTAATGTAATTGTGGTTGCGGTAGGACTAACGGTTACCCCTGTAGGTAAACCATCGACTACCATTGTTTGTCCGGCAACTTGAGCTGATGTTGCACCTCCACCATAAGTATAGGTGACAGAGGTGATTGCGGTGTTTACACATACATTCTGAGAAGCAGTAGCAGCAGCAGAAGTTAAGACTAATGTAGAAGGTGTTTTAAGAGTTATGGAACCTATTTCCGTATCAGTAACGGCACACGTGGGACTTGCTCCTGCGTAAGTGGTTAAAGTAAAGGAATACGTTCCAGCGGTAACACTAGCAGCCAATGCTCCTGTAATCTGAATTTGATTTGTGTTAGCTACAGTAATCGTATTGGTAAGGTTTGCAACTCCGCTATATCCTCCAAAGTTTACCTCAAAAGGAGTTCCTGCATCATCAGCTGTTAAAATTAATTCACTTGTGCTTCCTCCGTTACTAGCAGTAACAATTGCACTGCTTGCATTGATTGCAATAATAAGACCGTTTCTTATGTCCTGAGCACTACTTGAAGCTGCAGTACCAAAAGTAAACACCTCTCCATTAATCGCGATACTGTGAGTTCCAGTGGCAGCTCCGGTTACATTGATAGTGTTTTTTTGAGGAACTAAAACAGGTAACGCACTAATACCCGCTGGAAGAGCAGCGGTAACTGTAACTGTAGAAGGACTTATAGTTTGTGAAGCTAAAACACCGGTTAAATTATAAATTATAGGGTTAATAGCAACAGACGTGTTACATACATCTTGAATCCTTACAGATACTGGAGATACTGGAGTGATCTCTTGAGCCGGAGCAACGGTGATCGTTCCGCTGAC
>NZ_CEXPNT010000014.1:0-47710 GCF_982709265.1 Candidatus Marivariicella framensis
ACGGCTTGGGGGTTCGAGTCCCTTCACCCGCACAAAAAAAAACCTCACTTATAAGTGAGGTTTTATTATTCTAAATTATCTTTTAAATTTAAATTTCTGTAATTGGATATCATCCAAACCGTTATCATCAAAAGGGTATTCCATTTGATCTTGAATGTTATAAAGAGATATAAGTATGAATTCGCTTAAAATAACAACAAAATAAGTTAAAATCATCGCACCTGCTTCGTTTCCCATTTTATGAATTATAGTAGGAGTATAAACTAGAGGAAAAAGATAAATAAAGATTAAACAATAAGCCTTCAGACTGATTGGAGTTCTGTGAAGGTGTATTGCGATCAAATTGTCTTGACTGTCGCTAACATCTCTTAAAAAACGAACCACCTTTTGACGTATTCCTCCTGAAATATCTTCTTCGTTGTTTTTTAAAAAGTTAAATACCTCTTCAGTATTATTATCTATTTTTTTTAAGTTAATATCTGGCTTTGATAGTTCTTTTAAGAAATCATTTTCAACTCCCGAAATCAGTAAAGAAAGTTCTTTAGATTTAACATCACCAAGTTTACTCATCTTAAGATAATGTTCGATTGTTCTTAGGTTACTTCTGAATTGACTTAAATGTTCTAATGCTTTTTCTCGTCTTCGAAAAGCAGATCGAATACAAAATACTAATGGAAAAATAATAGCAATACTTATTAGCGTCAGATCTATTTCATAATCTATTTTGTTTTTTTCGGCAAAATAGAGAACTCCAATAGAAATTAAAACAGCTATTAATGTTTTATAATTGATAATTACAAGATATCGGTTTAGCATCTGAATAAATTTTTTTATATTCCCTAAAAATAAACACTATATCATGAATAAACAAGTAAACTTATTATTGTTATTATTTATTGGTCTTTTTTCCTTTGGACAAAATTCTGACGGATACACTCTTCTTTTTCAAAATGAAGAGCCATTAAAAATTAAATTAAAATACCATAATAAAAATTTAAAAAAAGAAATTATTGATACTATTCTTTTTGATTCACAAATTTCTTATGAACAAGATGGAGTTTGGAAGGATTTAGACGTGAAACTCAGATCCAGGGGGAATTTTAGACGAAATACATGTTATTGGGTTCCAGTTAAAGTTAAAGTTAAAAAATCAGCAGCTAAAGGGACTATTTTTGAGGGCAACAAGAGTTTAAAACTTGTTTTGCCATGTATGAAAGAGCCAGACAATAATGATAATATTATGAAAGAGTACATTGCTTATAAACTTTATGAGCAAATTTCTCCATATCATTTCAATGCAAGAAGAGTAGATGTTGATTTTACTGAAATCTATGGAAGAAAGGGTAAGGAAAGAAAAATGGTTCAATTAAAGGGCTTTTTAATAGAGGATGACGATATAGTCGCAAAGCGATTCGATGGTAAAGTTGTAGACAGATTTATTCATCCTTTAGCTATGGATGCTGAAACATCTGTTCAAAATGCATTTTTTAATTTTTTAATTGGAAATACTGATATTTCAGTAGCATATCAGCACAATGCAAAATTACTTTATATTGGAAAAAGACTTATCCCTTTGTCATATGATTTCGACATGACTGGCTTTGTTAATCCAAGCTATGCTACAGTTAATGAAACATTAGGTATAAAAACTGTTAAGGATAGAGTATATAGAGGATTTAAAAGAGATGGTTCTATTCTTGAATCAGTTAGACAGCATTACATAAGTAAAAAAGCAGAATTAACTTCAATATTAGAAGCCCATGCTTCCCAATTTGATAATGAAAGAGAGTATAAGGAGACTTATGAGTTTCTAAATAGCTTTTATGAAGTTTTAGAGAATGATAAAAAATTCAAGTCTGAAATTCTTGATGCCGCTAGAACAAAATAATTAAGATTCAAATTTTAAATTAATTTACCGTGGTTTTTAGCTTGCTAAATATCGCGGTATTTTCATATATACCACTGAATAATTCAGCATTTGGACCAAAGCTGAACACGGGAACCATACTTCCGCTATGACCTATAGTAGTAAAGTCGCCAACAACCGTACTTTTTTTTAAATTACCTTTTTTTAGCGCAAGCCCACCTGTTTCATGATCTGCTGTAACCACTATGAGTGTATTTCCATCATTTTTTGCAAATTTTAGAGCGCTTGATATGGCATTATTAAAATCTTTAAACTCAGATATAACATAAGCTAACTCATTTGCATGCCCACCCCAATCTATTTGAGATCCTTCAACCATTAAAAAAAATGGTTTTTTATCATCCTTTAATTTATCTAGTGTTGATTCAACAAGGGCTTTTAGTCCAGGTTTTCTACCTGAATTTATTGGTGGTGGCTCATCAGCATATGTAAAGAACCCTAATTTTTGACTACTTGATTTATTATAATTATCTAGGTTATTTACAATATCATAACCTTCTTCTTCCATTTCTTCGATTAAATTTCTTTTATCCGACCTACGATTAAAGTGTTTTCTACCTCCACCAATGAAATAATCAACACTATTATATCTTAATTGTAGAGCAATATCTTCATACTGTCTTCTTGAATTTACATTAGCATAAAATGAAGCAGGTGTTGCGTGAACAATACTAGACGTTGCAATTAAAGCAGTAGAAAAGTTTTTGGAATTACAGTACTCAAGAATAGATTCAAGCTGTTTATTTTTAGGGTCAATACCAACAACCCCGTTATATGTTTTCTCCCCACATGCCATTGCTGTTCCACTTGCAGCCGAATCTGTCACTAGTTGGTTGTATGAGTGTGTTTTTGACAGACCTATATATTGCATATCTTCTAATGCAGTTGAGTTTTTATTAGAGTACATTCCTGCTGAAATTTGAGATAAACCCATTCCATCTCCTATCATAAGAATTATATTAGGGTTTTTATTTGAACTTTCTAAAGTAAATGATTTAGGGTATTCTTGCTCCTGAGAATAAATATTAGATGTTGCAGCTATTGCTAATAAAATAAATATTATATATTTTTTATTGTGTTTAATCATATGCTTTTTTTCATCGTAGCGTTCAAAGTTAACACAATGTTATTCTCTTACAAATATTTTTTTAATTCGATGAAAATCTTTTCAGCCGCACCTTGTTGGTCTTTTATGTATTTAAAGTTAATCATTCTTCCAAAGCTTGATTCTTCATCTATTTTTAAGACAATTTTTTCAAATTCAGTTTTCGAAGAAACTGAAAAACAGCCTCCTTTTTTAATTAAATCTATTGCCTCAGGAAATTTTTTATAATTTTTCCCAATTATAACAGGCATATCATAAACTGCAGCCTCAAGAATGTTATGTAATCCTGACCGACCCATTCCACCACCTATATAAACCCACTTAGCGTACCTGTAGGCATGTTTTAAAACCCCAACTTTATCAAGAATAAGTATTTTTTTTAATTTATCATTTTCATAAGAATAATTACTCCAAAGAACATATGGAATTTTTAGTTTTTGAATTAATAATGAAATAGATTTTTCATTACACTCGTGAGGCGCAAGTATTACTTTTGAACTTTCTTTTTTATGTATGTAATCTATAAATAAAGAATAATCTAGATCCCATGTGCTTCCAGCAATCCAACATTCATCATTTTTTAAAAAATCATCAAGTATTTTTAAATCTCTTTTTTCATTTAAAATATTTAAAACTCTGTCCATTCTCATGTCACCAACTAAGGTTGTGTTGGATATCCCGTTTTGATTTAATATTTTTTCAGAATCACTATTAGCTAAATAGAAATGATCAATAGTTTTGAGAGCATCTTTAAACCATACTGCCCATGAAATCCAAAAAATATTATAAGGTTTAAAATAACTGGATACTGATATAACAGGGACTTTATGTTTTTTTAAGGAGTAAAGCAGGTTAGGCCAAAATTCATTTTTTGATAAGATTAGAATTTTAGGATTTATAAATTTGACAATTAAGTTCATTTGTTTTGATATGTCTAATGGAAGATATCCGACCCAATCTGCCAATGAAGAATTTTTCACTACATTATATCCAGATGGAGAAAAAAATGTAAGAGCAATTTTATATTCAGGAAGAAGTACTTTAATTTTTTCTATTACAGGTCTACATTGTTCGAATTCACCTAATGAAGAACAATGAAACCAAATAACAGAAGATTTTAAAGTACGAAAAACATGGAATTGATTGTTTTTAATTAAGTCTATGTTTTTTTTTCTACCAAAATAAAAAGCTCTTATTTTGTCGCTAAATAATTGATTTTTAAATATTTTACATGAAAAAAATGGGAGACAAATATTCAGAAAACTGATTGTTGATGAATATATAAAAGAAGTTATTTTTGAATATAAAAATTTCAAAATAAATATTTTTTATAAAATTAACTTAAATATATGGTTTGTAAGATTGATTATGCGGGGATATTTATTTTTTAGAACTTTGTTTTTCTTATTTTTGAATCAAATTTTTTGAAATGAAAAAAATTAGCATGGTTGATTTGGCTGGACAGTTAAAACCAATAGCCGAGGAGGTTAATCTTGTAATTAACAATGTAATAGAAAACACATCATTTATAAATGGTCCTGCTGTTGCTAATTTTCAAAAAAACCTTGAGAATTATCTTAATGTAAAGCATGTAATTCCATGTGCAAATGGAACAGATGCTCTTCAAATTGCTTTAATGTCTTTAGATCTTAATCCAGGTGATGAAGTGATTACTGTTGATTTTACATTTGCTTCCACTGTTGAGGTAATAGCTCTTTTAAAATTGACACCAGTTTTAGTTGATGTTGACTCTGAAACTTTTAATATTAATATAGATTCATTAGATTCAGCAATTACTGAGAAATCTAAAGTGATTATTCCAGTTCACTTGTTTGGACAAGTAGCTAATATGGATGAAGTAATTCGAGTAGCAAAAAAACATAACCTGGAAATAATTGAAGATACTGCTCAAGCTATTGGGGCTAATTATAAATTCTCTAATGGAAGTAAGCAAAAAGCTGGAACTATCGGACTTATTGGGACAACTTCTTTTTTCCCATCTAAAAATTTAGGCGCATATGGAGATGGAGGAGCAATCTTTACTAATAAAGACTCTTTAGCTCATAAAATTCGTGGCATTGTAAATCATGGAATGTACGAGAGGTACCACCATGATGTAGTTGGAGTGAATTCTCGTTTAGATTCTATACAAGCTGCTATTTTAGATATAAAGTTGAAGCACTTAGACTATTATAATAATTCTCGTAAAAAATCAGCATTAAAATATACCGAGTTATTAAAAAACCACAAAAACATTATAACACCTATGGTTTTGGGAGATGAAGATTCGCATGTTTTTCATCAGTATACTCTAATTATTAAGGATGCCGATAGGGATGAACTAGTCAAATACCTAAATCAAAATCAAATTCCGTGTGGAGTTTATTACCCGATACCACTTCATCAACAAAAAGCATATCAAAATGATAAATATGAAGAAAAAGATTTTGAGGTAACTAATAGTTTATCAAAATCAGTAATATCTCTTCCAATGCATACAGAGCTTGATGATGAACAGGTTGAGTTTATTTGTGAAAAAATTATAAAATTTTTAAAATAAATCAAATAATTGATGCAGATTGTGTTTCGCAATTTGATTCAATTTTTTTACATAACCCTTGAAGTACACTTCCCGGGCCAACCTCAGTAAATATTTTTGCTCCATCAATATTCATTTTTTTAATGATTGAGGTCCATTTTACTGGAGCAGTTAGTTGAGAAATAAGATTAGTCTTAATAATTTGAGGATCCTTTGTGGGAGTTGAAGAAACATTCTGATAAATGGGACACGAGGGGGCGTTTAATGATATGCTATCAATAGCTTGAGCTAGCTGATCTCTTGCTGGCTCCATTAATGGAGAATGAAATGCTCCACCAACAGGAAGTATGATAGCTCTTTTGGCTCCTTGGGTTTTAAGTGACTCACACGCTTTTTCTATAGCTTTTATTTCTCCTGAAATAACAAGTTGTCCTGGACAATTATAATTAGCCGCAACAACAATTCCAGCTGTATTAAAACATATTTCTTCAACTAATTTATCATCCATTCCTAATACAGCAGCCATAGTTCCAGATTCTAAGTCGCATGCATTTCGCATAGCTTCAGCTCTGATACGCACTAGACTTAATCCATCTTCAAAAGAAATAGACCCTGTTGCTGCTAATGCAGAAAACTCTCCTAAAGAATGGCCAGCAACCATCTCAGGATTAAATGAATCACCAAGGAGTTTGCTTAAAATTACGGAATGAATAAATATTGCTGGTTGGGTAACATTTGTTTGTTTTAAATCCTCCTTAGACCCATTAAACATAATTTTAGAAATGTCAAAACCTAAAATTTTATTTGCTATTTCAAATAGCTTACTCCCTTCATTTATTTTATGTAATTCTTCACCCATTCCTGAAAACTGTGAACCCTGGCCTGGAAATAAATATGCTTTCATTTATTTTTTTATGTATGTTAAATATGAAAAACTTAAACCATCAGTTGTAGATTTTGGATGTTGTACTTCACTAGTCAGTTTCCATTTGGTTTCTGGAATATTTGGAAAAAAAGTATCAGCATCAAATTCTTTATGAATTCTAGTTAGTTCTATTTGTTCCGCTAGAGCCATACTTTGTCTGTAAATTTCTCCTCCGCCTATTATGAAAGGTTGTAAGTCTTCTTTAACAAGAGATAATGCATTTTCTATACTAGAACAAACTTCAGCTCCTTCTGCGGAATAATTTTTATTTCGCGTAATAATAATATTCCTTCTATTGAGGAGAGCTTTAGGCATGGATTCAAACGTTTTTCGACCCATAATTACAGAATGACCTGACGTCAATTTTTTAAACCTTTGTAGATCTTCTGGAAGATACCATATTAACTTATTATTTTTTCCTAAAGCATCATTTTCACCTGCGGCTGCTATTATTGTAACACCTTTATTTGTTTTTGGTAAGCTTATAGGATCTATTTTATCATCAATTTCCATTAATAATTTTTGGTTAAGAGTTTTATTATCCAATAGTATTTATTTTTTTATGTTAAACAATAAAAGAGTTATTAAAATATCTATTTTTACAGTGCAAAACTAAGATTAATTGATGAATAATAACATACGTTCACTATTTCCAGTTTTAAATTCTTGTACATATTTAAACACAGCTTATGTAGGTCTATTGTCAACTCAACTATTTGAATTTCGCAATAAATTAGAAAAGGAATATTTAACAGAAGGCGATAAGTTTAAAATTGACAATCATGAAAGGATTAATGATTTTAGAGAAACAATTTCAAAATTCATTAATTCCTCAAAAGAAAACACCTTTTTCACTTCTAACTTTTCTACTGGCTATAGGTATGTTTTAGATCTTTTGCCAAAAGAATCAAAAGTTTTGGCTTTAGAAAATGATTACAACTCTCTAATAGAAGGACTAAACGAAAGAGATTTTTTAGTTGATTACATCCCCATAACATCAGACTTTGAGGTTCAAATTGAAAAAAAATTATATAAAAATGAATATGGAGTGTTAGCTATTTCACTTGTCCAATTTTTGTCTGGAATTAAAGTTGATTTTAGTGCTTTAAGGAAAATCAAAGAAAAATACCCTAAACTTATTATAATAGGAGATTCAACCCAATTTATAGGCTCAGATTTTTTCGACTTTAACAACTCTCCTTTTGATGTTGTAATTGGAAGCGGGTATAAATGGATGTTGGCAGGTTTTGGAAATGCATATATGGCCGTTTCTCATAATTTTTTTAAACAAACCAAATCTTCTTCAAAAGATATATATAAAAAGGTTTATACTGGACATATTAATTTTTTGGGATCAGCCTCTCTTGATTTTGCAATTAAATTTTTACAAAATAATGATTTCAATAATCTAATTAAAATAAAAAAAGACTTAGGATGTTTCCTTAGGGAGGAATTAAAAGTATTGAATCTTTTAGATCCAGTAGTCAAAAAAAGAGAAGATCATTCAAGTATCTATACTATTCCTGGTGATCAAATTCTATATGAAACACTCCAAAATAAAGGTGTCAGATGTGCATTAAGAGGAGGAGGAATAAGGGTTGCTGTTCATTTTTATAATGAAGAGTTTGAAATTAATAAACTAATTAAAATTTTAAAAAAATTAAATTGAAACAGCTCCTTTTATTAGAGGATATGGATCATAGTCAGTTATTTCAATATCATCATAAGTAAAGTCAAAAAGATTTTTAATTTTTGAATTTAATTTAACTTTAGGAAGTTTTTTTGGTTTTCTAGATAATTGTTCCTCAATTTGTTTTTTGTGATTGGAATATATGTGTGCATCACCAAAAGCATGTATAAATTCTCCAGGTTTATATCCTGTAACTTGGGCCAGCATTATTGCCAGTAAAGCATATGAAGCTATATTGAAAGGAACTCCTAAAAAAACATCAGCACTTCGCTGATAAAGTTGAATTGAAAGTTTTCCATTCGCTATATAGCATTGAAAAAAAGCATGACATGGTGGAAGAGCTGCTTTATTATTGGCTACGTTTTCTGAGAATGATTTAGAATTATTTGGCATAACACTTGGATTCCATGCGCTTACTATAATTCTACGACTATCTGGATTTACTTTTATTGTTTCAATCATTTCTTTTATCTGATCAATACCTTCACTATTCCAGTTTCTCCACTGATGTCCGTATACAGGACCTAAATCTCCATTTTCATCAGCCCACTCATTCCATATTCTAACACCATTTCTCTTAAGATAATCTATATTAGTATCACCTTTTAAAAACCATAATAATTCATGTACTACTGATTTTATATGAATTTTTTTTGTGGTCAGCAAAGGAAATCCTTTGTTGAGGTCAAATCGCATTTGATAACCAAAAACACTTTTAGTACCAGTTCCAGTTCTGTCAGTTTTTTCGACACCGTTTTTTTGAATGTAACTTATAAGATCAAGATATTGCTGCATTAATATTTAAATATAAATTGCTCAAATATACACTGAATGAGTAGCTGTTTTAAATAAATAAACAAACAGTTATCAAGATAAAATTAACATATTTACTTAAATATTTTTTTTAGTGATAAGGTCACGAACTCTTACTGCTTTTTCATATTCTTCATCAGCAACAAGTTTTTTTAATATATTTTTAAGTTTTGATATTGAAAAATTTTCTATGTTTTCTGGGAGTTTATTTTCTTTAGAATCTTTAACTGTTTTTTTACTCCAATTATCTTCTGAAACATTTGTTTTTGTCTTAATAGAGCTAGTAAATCCTGCAGATTTCATAATAGAATCATAAATAAAAATTGGAGCTTTAAATCTTAATGCCATTGCAATTGCATCTGATGTTCTAGCGTCTATAATTTTTTCAATTTTATCTCTTTCACATATTAGGTTGGAAAAAAAAACTCCGTCAACCAATTTGTGAATAATCACCTTTTTAATATTAACTTCAAAACAAGTTCCAAAGTCTTTGAATAAATCATGAGTTAATGGTCTTGCTAGTTTGATTTCTCCCTCTAATGCGATTGCAATAGCCTGGGCTTCAAACCCTCCAATTATTACTGGAAGCTTTCTATTACCGTTGGTTTCACTAAGTATTAGTGCGTATGCGCCAGATTGTGTCTCGCTATAAGAAATTCCCTTTACGTTAAGTTCTATTAATTTCATTTTAAGAGTTTCAGAACATTTAATACGAAGCTATATTTAATATAGTATATATATCATATAAATTTAGTTTTTGTTTATTGAAATCTATAATGAACATAGAGTTTTAATAAGAATGAAATGTTTAAATTTGAAATCTTAATCAATAAGTTTAAATGAAAACCATACAATTTAGACAAGCAATAGCTGAAGCAATGACCGAGGAAATGCGTCGAGATGAAACTATTTATTTAATGGGTGAAGAAGTAGCAGAATATAATGGCGCATATAAAGCTTCAAAGGGTATGTTGGAAGAGTTTGGTGAAAAGAGAGTTATAGATACTCCAATTTCTGAAGCAGGATTTTCTGGTATTGGAGTTGGTTCAACGATGACTGGCGCTAGACCCATAATTGAATATATGACATTTAATTTTGCATTAGTTGGAATTGATCAAATTATAAATAATGCTGCAAAAATAAGACAAATGTCAGGTGGCCAATTTCCTTGTCCGATAGTTTTTAGAGGACCAACTGGTTCCGCAGGTCAACTTGGAGCTACACATTCTCAGGCTTTTGACAATTGGTACGCTAACACTCCAGGTTTGAAAGTTATTGTTCCATCCAATCCGTATGATGCTAAAGGATTACTTAAGGCAGCAATAAGAGATAATGATCCTGTAATTTTCATGGAATCTGAGCAAATGTATGGAGATAAAGGAGAAGTTCCTGATGGTGAATATATATTGCCTATTGGTATTGCTGATATAAAACGTCCAGGAAATGATGTAACAATTGTTTCTTATGGTAAAATAATTAAAGAAGCTTATAAAGCCGCTGAAGTTCTAGCTAAAGATGGCATTGATTGTGAAATAATTGATCTTAGAACTATAAGACCCATGGATCACAAGTTGATTTTTGAATCTGTAAAAAAAACAAATAGGTTAGTTATCTTAGAAGAATCATGGCCTTTTGGAAATATTTCAACTGAAATCACCTATCAAGTTCAAAATCAAATTTTTGATTATTTAGACGCTCCAATTGAAAAAATAAATACTGCTGATACTCCAGCTCCATTTTCGCCAGTCCTGCTTGAGGAGTGGTTACCAAATTTTAAAGATGTAATAAAAGCAGTAAAAAAAGTAATTTATCATAATACTTAGTTTCCTTGTATCTAATTCAGAGGTAATTAGTATTTTTACGCGCGAAAACAAAAAACTTAATTTTATTTTATGGAAGCTAATATAATCTACATACCATTATTTTTTTCTCTTTTAGGTCTAATCTATATGTTTATTCGAGCAACTTGGGTTAGAAAACAAGACCCAGGAAGTGAAAGAATGCAAGAAATTTCCAAATCCATTAAAGACGGTGCTTTAGCTTTTTTACATGCCGAATATCGATTGCTTTTAATTTTTGTAATCATAGCCTCAATAGCTTTATATAGTATTTCTCTTTTAGTTAGTTCAACAAGTTGGATGATTGTTCCTGCATTTGTTATAGGGGCAGTTTTTTCAGCACTTGCAGGAAATATTGGTATGCGAATTGCTACTGAAGCGAATGCTAGAACTGCAGAAGCAGCCAAAACAAGTTTGCCAAAAGCACTTCAAGTTTCTTTCGGAGGAGGAACGGTTATGGGTCTTGGAGTAGCTGGATTAGCTGTGTTTGGCTTAACCATTTTATTTTTATTTTTTATGACTCAGTTTATGAAAGGCACTGGTTCTTTTTATGATGAAATGACTGTAGTTTTAGAAACTTTAGCTGGCTTCTCTCTTGGCGCTGAATCGATTGCTTTATTTGCTCGTGTAGGTGGAGGGATATATACTAAAGCTGCGGATGTAGGAGCAGATCTTGTTGGTAAAGTAGAGGCTGGAATTCCCGAGGATGACCCACGTAATCCAGCAACAATTGCTGATAATGTTGGAGACAATGTTGGAGATGTAGCAGGTATGGGTGCTGATTTATTTGGATCTTATGTTGCGACAGTTTTAGCTGCTATGGTATTAGGTAATTATTTAATACGGGACATGTCAGTTGACACACAATTTACAGATGACTTTAATAATATGGGACCGATTTTACTTCCAATTGTTATTGCCGGTATAGGAATATTAGCTTCAATTATTGGAACTTTTTTTGTTAAAATATCTAATAATGATGCAAAAGAATCTAAAGTTCAGGCAGCTTTGGATCTTGGGAATTGGGCTTCAATAGCAATAACACTTGTTATAAGTTATTTTTTGATTGATTGGATGCTTCCTGAGACTATGAATATGATGTTTTTTGGTGAAGGTTATAAAGAAATTTCTTCAATGAATGTTTTTGGAGCTGCATGCATAGGACTAGCAGTTGGAGCGCTAATATCAATTGTTACAGCATATTATACAAGTCTTGGAAAAAAACCAGTTCTTGATATTGTTAAAAATAGTTCAACAGGAGCTGCTACTAATATAATTGCAGGTCTAGCAGTTGGTATGAAATCAACCTTTTTGTCTGTTATTCTTTTTGCATCAGCAATATATGGATCATACACTCTTGCAGGTTTTTATGGAGTAGCATTAGCCGCTTCTGCAATGATGGCAACTACAGCTATGCAATTGGCAATAGATGCTTTTGGACCAATAGCTGATAATGCTGGAGGAGTTGCCGAAATGAGTAATCTTCCAAAAGAAGTTAGAGAAAGAACAGATATCCTAGATTCTGTTGGTAACACAACCGCTGCTGTTGGTAAAGGTTTTGCAATAGCATCTGCAGCTCTAACAGCTTTAGCCTTGTTTGCTGCATATGTAACTTTTACAGGAATTGATGGTATTAATATTTTTAAAGCTGATGTTTTATCTATGTTGTTTGTAGGGGCAATGATTCCTGTCGTTTTCTCTGCTTTGGCAATGGAGTCTGTTGGAAAAGCAGCCATGGAAATGGTAGAGGAAGTTAGAAGACAGTTTAGAGAGATTCCTGGTATTATGGAAGGAACAGGAACTCCTGAATATGCAAAGTGTGTTGATATTTCAACAAAAGCAGCTTTAAAAGAAATGATACTTCCCGGTTTAATTACGATACTTACTCCAATATTTGTTGGATTAGTTTTTGGAGCTGAACCATTGGGTGGATATATGGCTGGTGTTTGTGTAAGTGGTGTGATGTGGGCTATTTTTCAAAACAATGCAGGTGGAGCTTGGGATAATGCAAAAAAATCATTTGAAGCTGGTGTTGAGATAAATGGAGAAATGACCTTTAAAGGATCTGATGCTCATAAAGCAGCTGTTACAGGCGACACAGTTGGTGACCCATTTAAAGACACTTCTGGTCCTTCAATGAACATTTTAATTAAACTTACCTGCTTGGTTGGATTAGTAATTGCGCCTCTTTTAGGTGGGCATGATGATTCTAATGGAATAGCTTCGATTGAAAACATTAAGCATAAAACTACTGCTGAATTTACTAACACTATTACCGATAATGACACTAAAGAAACATTTTCAGTAAAAATTTCTGCTACTAATGATGAACAATCAAAAGTTAATAAAACTATAAAAGTTACACTTTCAGGTACAGAAAAGGAAGTGTGGGAGATTGTTGAAAGTATTACACCTAAAATAGGGGAAATAATAGAATTAGAATAGTTAGTTTATATTTATCTAATAAAAAAAGTCACTTAATAAGTGACTTTTTAGCTAAACGATTGAAGATAATTTATTATCAACTTCCTTAATTATATTCTTCAAATCTTCTTTATTATTAACAAAATCAATATTATCTACGTCTATTATTAATAACTCTCCTTTATCATAAGTTGAGACCCAAGCCTCATATCTTTCATTTAATCTACTTAAATAATCTATGCTTATTGAATTTTCATATTCACGTCCTCTTTTGTGAATTTTACTTACTAGGTTTGGAATTGAGCTTCTTACATAGATTATTAGATCGGGAGGACTAACAGTGCTTTCCATGAGTTCAAAAAGCGATCTATAATTTTGAAAATCTCTTTGGTTCATTAACCCCATGGAATTAAGATTGGGAGCGAAAATAAAAGCGTCTTCATATATAGTTCTGTCCTGAATAACAGTTTTATTTGATTTTTGATTTTGTAAGATTTGACTAAACCTGCTTTTTAAAAAATAGATTTGAAGATTAAACGACCACCTTTCCATATGATTATAAAAATCATCTAAATATGGATTGTCAATCACATCTTCAAAATTTGCTTCCCATTTATAATGTTTGGCAAGAAGTTCGGTAAGACTTGTTTTACCAGCACCAATATTTCCAGCTACAGATACTTGCATGAATTATTTATTAATTATCTACAATGCAAAATAAAGATATTTTTATATAATAATTACTAAATCACGTTTAAAAATGAATTTTGTTAATTAAGAATTAAATTGTAATTTTGACAACTAACGAGGAAGGATTTGACTGATTGCACCCTCTATAAAAAAATGCTAAAGCAGTGTTGCTTTTCACATAATTTGTGATTAAATCCTTCCGAAAAGCAAATAATAATGTCATATTTTTTTACATCTGAATCTGTTAGTGAAGGACATCCCGATAAAGTAGCGGATCAAATTTCTGATGCACTTTTAGATAATTTTCTTGCCTTTGATGAAGAAAGCAAAGTAGCTTGTGAAACACTCGTAACAACTGGTCAAGTTGTATTGGCAGGCGAAGTTAAAAGCAATACATATATTGATGTCCAAGATATAGCAAGAAAAACTATAAATAAAATTGGATACACAAAAGGAGAATATCAATTTAGTGGAGATTCATGTGGTGTAATTTCCCTAATTCATGAGCAGTCTCAGGATATAAGTCAAGGAGTCGAAAAAAACATCAAACAAGAACAGGGAGCAGGTGATCAAGGAATTATGTTTGGGTATGCTTGTAATGAAACTGATAATTATATACCTCTTGCATTAGATTTGTCTCACCAAATTTTAAAGGTTCTTGCAGATTTTCGTAGAAGTAATACCCGTATTAATTACTTAAGGCCAGATGCTAAATCTCAAGTTACAATTGAATATAATGACAATGACAAGCCTGTCAGAATTGATACAATAGTAGTCTCTACACAACATGATCCTTTTGATTCTGATGACGATGCAATGCTGTCAAAAATAAAATCTGACATCATTAAAATTGTTATACCTAAAGTTTTTGAAAGTCAATCTAGTCATATAAAGTCACTCTTAAACGATTCTATAAAATATTACGTTAACCCTACTGGAAAGTTTGTTATTGGAGGTCCCCACGGAGACACAGGTTTGACGGGTCGAAAAATCATAGTTGACACATATGGAGGTAAAGGTGGTCATGGAGGAGGAGCTTTTAGTGGTAAAGACCCTAGTAAGGTAGATAGATCAGCAGCATATGCAGCAAGACATATTGCTAAAAATATTGTAGCTGCAGGAGTAGCTGATGAGGTCATGATTCAATTGAGTTATGCTATTGGAGTTTCATCTCCAACGTCAATTTTAGTTGATACTTTTGGTAAATCAAAAGTAAATTTTTCTGATTCTCAAATTTCAGAAAAGCTTTCAAAGATCTTTGATTTAACTCCATATGGTATTGAGAATAGATTAAAGTTAAGGAATCCAATTTATTCTGAAACAGCTGCATATGGTCATATGGGGCGTTCGCCTCAAACTTTGATTAAAACTTTTGATTCTCCTTACAGTGGTAAGGTTTCAAAAGAAGTGGAATTATTCACTTGGGAAAAATTAGATTACATAGATAAATTAAAAAAAATATTTCAATTATGAGTTATAAAACAGAAACTAATGCTCTTCATTCGGGGCATGATACAAGTCAAACACAAGGAACAAGAGCTGTTCCTATATATCAATCAACATCATATGAATTCAATAGTTCGGATCATGCCGCTAAATTGTTTTCGTTAGCTGAGCCAGGATATATTTATACAAGGTTAAATAATCCAACAAACGACGTGCTCGAACAAAGATTAGCTACTCTAGAAGGAGGGATTGCTGCAGTGTCAACTGCTTCGGGCACTTCTGCTATTTCCACAGCATTACTTATGCTTCTTAAAGCAGGGGATCATATTGTAGCTTCTAATAGTTTGTATGGTGGAACATATAACATGTTAAGTAATACGCTCCCTAGATTTGGAATAACTACTACTTTTGTAGATCCAGATGATCCAATAAATTTTAAATCTGCAGTTAAGGAAAATACTAGAGTATTTTATTCTGAGTCACTTGGTAATCCAAAGCTTGATGTAATTGATTTACATGCAATAGCTGAGCTTGCAAAACAGGCTAAGGTTCCTTTTATTGTTGATAATACTGTAGCTACCCCTTATTTATTAAACCCCATTAAATATGGAGCAAATATTGTTATACATTCTACAACTAAATATATTAATGGAAATGGAACGGCATTAGGAGGTATTATAATAGATGCGGGTACTTTTGATTATGGAAATGGATTATTTCCAGAGCTTAATGAGCCTTCCCCTAGCTATCATGGACTAAATTATCACGAAGCACTTGGGCCAGCTGCTTTTATTGCAAGAATAAGAGTAGAAGGGTTAAGAGATTTAGGGGCTGCAGCAAGTCCATTTAATAGCTTTCAGACTATACAGGGTATAGAAACTTTAGCAGTTAGAATGGAGCAACATTCAAAAAACGCACTTGCTTTAGCTAAATGGCTTCAGAGTCAAGAAAAGGTTTCTTGGGTAAATTACCCAGGATTATCATCAAGTAAATATAATGAATTAGCAAAAAAATATTTACCAAAAGGTCAAAGTGGAATTGTCACTTTTGGTCTTATAGGAGGTTTTAATGCGGGAAAAAAAGTCGCAGATAATACAAAACTATTTTCATTACTAGCCAATATAGGTGATTCAAAATCTTTAATTATTCATCCAGCAAGTACAACTCATTCACAACTTTCTTCTGAAGAGCAGAGAAACACGGGGGTAACTGAAGATCTAATCAGATTATCTGTGGGGCTTGAGAATATCGATGATTTGATTGATGATTTAAAACAATCAATAGGCTAATTTAATATTCAAATTGGATAAAAAACCACTAAACTTTTTAGCTGTTGAAATTTTAGAGGGACAAATTAAAGTCCCTCTAACTTATTACATGTCTGGCCCAAATATTGGAACAGCTCCTGTTGTTTTAATTAATCATCCTTTAACAGCAAATGCAATCTTTTCTGGGGTTGACGGTTGGTGGAATAAAATAGTAGGTCCAAGTAAAGTGATTGATACAAATATATATACTGTAATTTCGTTTAATATCCCTGGAAATGGAATTGATTCTTATAAATGGAAGTCTATTGAGAAAATTCATACTGGACTCATTGCAAAACTATTTATAAATGGATTAAAAAAATTAGGAATTACTGATTTATATGCTATAATAGGTGGCTCAATAGGAGGTGGGATTTCATGGGAAATGGCTGTGTTATCTCCAAAACTATGTAAACATTTAATACCAATTGCTTCGGACTGGAAATCAACCGACTGGGTAATAGCAAACACCTTTATTCAAAAACAAATATTAAAAAACTCAAAAGATCCTATTGTAGATGCGAGGATGCATGCAATGTTATTGTATAGAACACCAGAATCATTTAGTAGTCGATTTGCTAGGAGTGAAAATGAATACAAAAAAATATTTAATGTTGAAAGTTGGTTATTACATCACGGTCAAGCACTAAAAAATAGATTTACTTTAGACGGATACCTATTGGTTAACCATTTGCTTGGTAGTATTAATATTTTAAGAAATAATCAAAATTTTGATACACTAATTGAGCCGATATCAGCAGAAATTCATCTCATTTCTGTTGATTCTGACTTGTTGTTTATTCCTGATGAAGATAAGAGTACATATAATAGGCTAAAGAAATTACAAAAAAAATGTTTTTTTTATGAAATAAATTCAGTTCATGGTCATGATGCTTTTTTAATCGAAAATAATCAGGTTAAAACTATTTTAAACACTATTTTTAAAAATTAAATTTATTGAAAATGAAAGTTTTATTAGAAAGAATAAATAATGATTATTTGTTTGAAGTTGCCAATTCAAATGGACACAGAGTGTTACTGGATAACAATTCTAAAACTGAAGGAAGTGTCAAGGGAATTAGCCCAATGGAATTATTACTTATGGGTTTAGCAGGATGCAGTAGTATAGATATTGTTGCGATTTTGAGTAAACAAAAAATCAATCCAACTTCTATAAAGATGGAAGTGAATGGAGAAAGAATCCCAGGGGCTGTTCCAGCTTTATTTCATACAATTAATGTTGATGTTGTTTTGGAAGGAGATTTTGCTCCTGAAAAAGCTCAAAGAGCTGTAGATTTATCATTTGAAAAATATTGTTCAGTTTCTAAAACTTTGGAACATACTGCAAAAATCATTTATACTGTATTTTTAAATGGAATTAAAATATAGTAATTAATCATTTGTTAGACTTTTAAATACTTCTTCAAGCGTTTTGTTTTTGTGCTGAAGATTAATGATTTTTAAATCATTATCATGTGCAAAATCAAAAATTTTACTTCTTTGATCTTTATTTGTTTTAAATAAAATTTCATATTCAAACTCAAAAGTATTTTTAACAGTTTCTACAAATTGAAGTCTTGATATAGCTTCAGTTTCAATTCTATAATCAAAGGTGACATTAATAATTTGTTCATCAGGGTTTCTGAGTTTTTCTAAAGATGAATCTAGAATAATTTCACCTTTATGAAGTAGAATTACCCTGTTGCATAGTGCTTCAATCTCTTGTAAAATGTGAGAAGAGAAAATTACTATTTTTTCTTCTCCTAGTTTTTTAATTAATTTATGAATTTCAATTATTTGAATTGGATCAAGTCCAGTTGTTGGCTCATCTAGAATAAGAAATTCAGGATCGTGAATTATTGCTGCAGCAATACCAACTCTTTGTTTACATCCTTTTGACAGCTTTTCAATTTTATGATTTTTATATTCATTTAAGCCAGTGATTGAAATTATCTTTTCAAATTTTGGATTTTTTACTTTATATAATTTAGAAATAAATAATAAATATTCTGACACAAATAATTCATTATAAAGGGGATTGTTTTCTGGAAGATATCCTGTTATCTGTTGAATATCCTTAAGTTTTTTTCTTAAATCTATTCCATTAAAAAAAATATCTCCATCCCACTTTGAGTTAATTCCAGTCAAAATCTTCATTAGTGTTGTTTTACCAGCACCATTTAGGCCAAGAAGTCCTATTATTTCTCCCTTTTCACACTTTAATGAAAGATTTGATAAAACTTTTTTATCACCGTATCTTTTTCCTATATTTTTAATTAAAAGTCCCATTAGGTGTTGTAAAAATATATGATTTAAACTAAAAGGTTACTTAATTGTTTCGTTATCAATGAATATATTACGAAATATCTATAAAAATTTTGTTTATTTCAAAAGTGATTATAAATTTGCACTTATAAACTGATTGATGAAGATTACCTTTTTTTACTGCAACAATTTTTTCTACTTCTATTCAGAAGCTTGAAGGACTTTGTAATAAAAAAAATATATACATACAGTCCTGAATAAATCAGGACTTTTTTTTGTTTTATGGTAAAAAAAAATAAAATAGCGATACAAGGTATAGAAGGCTCATTTCATCATGCAGTTGCTCAATCATATTTTAATAAAAGTATTTATATTGAGTGCTGTAGTTCTTTTGATGACTTAGTCATTTCAATTTTAAAAAATGATTCAAGTCATGGAGTAATGGCTATAGAAAACTCTATAGCAGGATCTATAATTCCTAATTATGCATTAATTGACAAAAACAACCTTAATATTGTTGGTGAGTATTATTATCAAATTCAGCACTCACTCTTAGCGTTACCTAACCAAAAAATTGATGATCTTCTTGAGGTTCATTCACACCCTATGGCTCTTTTACAGTGCAAAGAATTTTTTTCAAATCATCCAAATATAAAACTTGTTGAGTCAGACGACACTGCTAATGCAGCAAAAGAAATTATTACAAATAATATATATAAAAGAGCAGCTATTGCAAGTAAAACAGCAGCTGATCTATATGATTTGAATATACTTGAAGATTCGATACAAACCATAAGTAACAATGTGACTCGTTTTGTCATTATCCAAAAAAAATCATCTTCAATAAAAGTTAATTATAATAAGGCTACACTAAAATTCATTTTAGATCACAAAAGAGGAAGTTTGGCAACTGTTTTGAATGTTATGAGTGATTGCAAACTTAACCTAACAAAAATCCAGTCTCTTCCAATTATAGAAACTCCAGGTAAATATTCTTTTTTTGTAGATGTGACTTTTGATTCCTCATCTTTTTTTGAAAAAGCACAATCAATTTTAGAAATAATGACATTAGAGCTTAAGGTCTTTGGAAAGTATAATAATGGAAATAAATAATATGACTGCTAATAGACTAAATAATGTTAAAGAATATTATTTTTCTTCAAAATTAAGAGAGGTAGCTTCTTTAATTAAAATAGGAAAGCCAATTATTAATATGGGTATTGGAAGTCCAGATTTATTTCCTCCTAAAGCTGTTATTTCTTCCTTATTAGAAAGTGTTAATGATTCTAAGGCTCACCAATATCAAAGCTATCAAGGTATTCCTGAATTAAGACAAGAAATTTCTAATTTTTACAAATCTCATTACCGTGTAACTCTAAATTCTGAAAATGAAGTTCTGCCATTAATCGGTTCTAAAGAAGGAATAATGCATATTAGTATGGCTTTTTTAAATCCAGGAGATCAAGTTTTAATTCCTAATCCGGGATATCCTACTTACTCTGCAGTTACAAATTTATTAGAAGCAAAGTCAATACTATACGAATTAGATGAGATTAATGGCTGGTTACCTAACCTTAAGCTGCTAGAGAGGTTAGATTTATCTAAAGTTAAAATAATGTGGGTAAACTACCCTCATATGCCTACAGGCACAGAGGCAAGCGACATCTTTTTTGATGAACTAATTTCATTTGCTAAAAAAAATAAAATTTTAATAGTTAATGATAATCCGTATAGTTTTATTTTAACAAAATCTCCTAAAAGTTTCTTATCACATAAAGGTGCTTTAGAAGTTGGAATGGAACTTAATTCATTGAGTAAATCGTTTAATATGTCTGGTTGGAGGGTTGGAATGTTAATTGGAAACTCTATAAATATTAAATCGGTATTGAAGGTTAAGTCTAATATGGATTCGGGAATGTTTTATGGAATTCAAAAAGGGGCTGTAAGGGCACTGGGTCTCAATAGAAAATGGTTTAATGATTTAAATAAAGTTTATAGAGAAAGAAGAGAGATTGCATGGAAAATAGCAGGAAAACTAAATACTGTATATGATAAGAATGCAGTTGGTCTTTTTGTTTGGGCAAAGATTCCAGATAGCCTTGAAAGTTCAGATATTTTGATAGATGAATTACTTTACAAAAAAAATATTTTTATTACTCCAGGTAAAATATTCGGATCACAAGGAGATAGATATATTAGAATTTCATTGTGTTTAGAGAAATCAAAATTAAAAGAAGCGCTTAACCGTTTATAAATATGAGAATAGGAGTTGCAGGTATTGGTTTAATTGGTGGATCTTTAGCTATACAGTTAAGAAAAACGATTAAAAATGTAATTATTTTAGGATATGATTCATCAGAGTTACATTTAAAACAAGCTTTTGATTCAGGGTTGATTGATGAAGTAATTTCAAAAAAAGATTTCACTAATCTAGACGTTCTGTTACTTGCTTATCCTGTTAAACAAATTACAGATCAACTAACTTCTGTTTTAGACTTGATTTGTGATAAAACACTTGTGATTGACTTTGGATCCACTAAATCTAGGATTTGTAGAACTGTTTCTTCTCATCCTAAAAGATCTCAATTTTTGGCCACACACCCAATAGCTGGAACTGAATTTTCAGGTCCCACGGCTGCAAGTGAAAGTTTGTTTAAAGGTAAAGTTCAAATAATATGTGAGTCAGGTAAAACTGAAAGTAATCTATTGAAATGGGCTTTAGATTGGTTCAAATCTATTGGTATGATTTTGAAGGAAATGAACCCTGAAGAGCATGATAAACATATTGCATATGTATCTCACCTTTCACATATTTCTTCTTTTATTCTAGGGCAAACAGTCTTAGAAAAAGAAAAAGATGAATCTGCTATCTTTGCTATGGCAGGAAGTGGATTTGCTTCAACGGTTAGACTAGCAAAAAGTTCTCCGGAAACATGGAGTTCTATTTTTGAAGAAAATAAAGATAATATTCTTGAGACACTAAAGCATTATCTTTCAAATTTAGAGGAGTTTAAGACCCTTTTAGAAAAAGAAAATTATAAAAAAATATACAATTTAATTGAGAAAACTAATTCTATTAAAAGTGTTTTAAAGGAATTAAAAACTAAGTAAAATAAAAAAGTATTAAAATGAAAAATCAAACTAATTTAAACAAATGGCTTAAAGATTTTGAACTTGATCACCCCTTGGTTATTGGAGGACCATGTAGTGCAGAAACTGAAGAGCAAGTTTTGAAAATAGCTCATGAACTAAAAGATTCAGATGTTACAGTATATAGGGCAGGTATTTGGAAACCTAGAACTCGTCCTGGAAATTTTGAAGGCGTTGGAGCTATAGGTTTAGGATGGTTAAAGAAAGTCAAAGAACAAACAGGTCTTTTAATAGCTACTGAAGTTGCCAATGCAAATCATTGTAAGTTAGCGTTAGAAGCAGACGTTGATGTTTTATGGATAGGTGCAAGATCAACAGTAAGCCCATTTATAGTTCAAGAAATTGCAGACGCATTGAAAGGGACAGATAAAATTGTTTTAGTTAAAAATCCTGTAAATCCTGATCTTGACTTATGGCTTGGAGGGATTGAAAGATTGTATAAGTCCGATATTAAAAAGCTTGGTGTTATTCATCGTGGTTTTTCAACTTCTGGTAAGTCAAAGTATAGGAATCAACCAGAATGGCAAATAGCAATTGAATTACAAAATAAGTTTCCGGATTTACCGATTATATGTGACCCCTCACATATTTCAGGAAGAAGAGATCTTATTTTCGATATAAGTCAAAGAGCACTGGATTTAAATTTTGACGGATTAATGGTTGAATCTCACTGTGATCCTGATAACGCTTGGAGTGATGCAAAACAACAAATTACTCCTGAAACTTTAATTCAGTATATGAAAGATTGGAGAATTCGAAAGTTAACAACCACTGAGGAAAGTTATCAAAGTGGTTTGAAAAACTTAAGAGCTAAAATCGATGTAATTGATCAATCTTTATTAGATTTACTTGGAGATAGAATGAGAGTTGCTGAGGGAATAGGTGAATTGAAAAAAACAAAAAACGTTGCTGTTCTTCAAAATAAAAGATGGAACGAGATTTTAGGTAAAATGATTCTTGAAGGTGAGGAAAGAAATCTAAGTGAGGAGTTTATTTTAAGAATATTTAAAGCAATTCATCAAGAATCGATAAATCATCAGCAAGCTATTTTCAAAAGTTAAAATTAACA
Source organism: Candidatus Marivariicella framensis (assembly GCF_982709265.1). NCBI lineage: Bacteria > Pseudomonadati > Bacteroidota > Flavobacteriia > Flavobacteriales > Flavobacteriaceae > Candidatus Marivariicella > Candidatus Marivariicella framensis. Next base: position 23,189 of record NZ_CEXPNT010000014.1, read on the forward strand.
ATCAATTCATTAATGATTCTTTTATTTGAGAACAGGCCTTTTTAATTTGTTCCGTTGATGCTGCATATGAAATTCTTATGCAGTTTGGATTGCCAAAGGCATCTCCACTAACAGTTGCCACGTGAGCTATTTCTAATAGGAATAATGAAAAATCTGAAGAGTTTTTTATCTCTACACCATTAATATTTTTTCCAAAATAAGATGAAATATCAGGAAAAACATAAAAAGCTCCCTTTGGCTTATTTAGTTTAAAACCATTAATATCTTTTAATAAACCTATGATCAATTCTCTTCTGTTTTTAAACTCATCTACCATGTATTTAATTTCGCTTACAGAAGCATCTAAAGCAGCTATAGCTGCCCTTTGAGCTATACAGTTTGCTCCACTCGTTATTTGCCCCTGCATTTTATTACAGGCCTTAGCGATCCAACTAGGCGCTCCTATGTAACCGATTCTCCATCCAGTCATTGCAAAAGCTTTAGCAACTCCATTTATGGTAATTGTTCGATTGTACATCTCAGTGATTGAAGCAAAGCTGAATATAGGCTCTCCATAATTTATGTGCTCATATATCTCATCTGAAATAATATATATTTCAGGATATTTTTCTAATACTTTTGCTAGTTCTCTATACTCGTTTTCAGTATATACTGTGCCACTTGGATTATTAGGGGAATTAAATATTACCATTTTAGTTTTTGCAGTAATTGCTTTATCAAGTTGATCAGGTGTTATTTTAAAATCAGTTTCTATGCTTGATGGAATTACAACAAATTTTGCTTCTGATAATGTTACTACAGCAGAATAACTTACCCAATAAGGAGCAGGTAAAAGAACTTCATCTCCTGGATTAAGTAAGACCATACAGGTATTAGCTATGGATTGTTTAGCTCCCGTAGAAACTACAATTTGATTTAATTCATAATTTAAATTATTATCACGTTTAAATTTCTTACTAATAGATCTCTTGAGAGCGGGGTAGCCATCGACAGGTGTATAAGAATTATAATTATCCTGGACTGCTTGAATGGCTGCATTTTTAATAAAATCGGGAGTATTGAAGTCTGGTTCTCCAAGGCTTAAACCAATTATATCGACTCCATTTTCTTTTAACTCCCTTGCTTTTGAAGCCATAGCAAGTGTTGCAGAGATCGGTAAACTATTAATTCTATTTGATAATTGTTTCATGATTAATTAAACTTTTAAACCTATTGGCTGAAGCCCCATTTCTTTTAAATATTTAAAATGCGAAAATAATGCGCTTTGAATATTTTTATATTCTGTGTAGGGTAAATTAAATTCTTTCGTAGTGTTTTTAACAATTTTTGCAATATCTGTATAATGAATGTGGCTAATATGTGGAAAAATATGATGTTCAATCTGATGGTTTAAACCTCCAGTAAACCAATTAATAAAATTATTACTTGTTGCAAAATTTACAGTTGTAAAAAGTTGGTGAATTGCCCATGTGTTTTTCATTGTTCCAGTATCTTTATCTGGAAGCGGCATTTGAGCATCTTCAATTATATGAGCAAGTTGAAAAACAAGACTGAGTATTAGTCCTGCTGTATAATGCATGACGAAAAAACCTAATAGAATTTTCCACCATTCTAATTCTAGAAAAACAATTGGAAAAACTATCCAGATTACAAAATATATTAATTTAGTGAGTATAAGAATTAACCATTGCCTTATGGGTTGAAGTTTTTTTCGGTATGTTAATTTTTTCTTTAAATATTTTCTAGTTTGCTTAATATCAGTAGTTATCGACCAATTAATAGTTAATAGTCCATAAAGAAATACTGAGTAAATATGTTGAAAACGATGATAAGCCGACCACTTACTGTGTTTAGAAAAACGTATTATTCTACCAGCTTCCAGATCTTCATCATGCCCATGAATATTTGTATAAGTGTGGTGTAGCATGTTATGCTGCACCTTCCAATTATGAACATTTCCTGCTAAGATATATATGCTTGACCCCATTAACTTATTAATCCATTTTTTCTTAGAAAAGGAGCCGTGGTTTCCATCATGCATTACATTCATTCCTACCCCGGCCATTCCTACTCCCATAATAAAACATAAACCTATTTTAATCCATGATCCAAAGTCAGTAAACAAAATCAAGAAATAAGGTGTTACAAAAAGTAAAAACATAATTAATGTTTTTAAGTAAAGTTCCCAGTTCCCAGTTTTAGATGTATTTAATTTTTTAAAATGATCATTCACACGTTTATTTAGTGTTATGAAAAACCTTTTGGAGTCTTTTTTTGAGAAACGTATTGTTTGTTTTTTCATATAAAATTAGCTTTGGTTAAAGAAATATAAAATACAAGTCATAATTTAGCCAAAAATAATCTTTTGAATCTTTTTGAACGATACTTTCCGAGTCTATCTTATGAACAAATTCATCAATACTCTCAACTTAATCTTTTGTGTAAGAAATGGAACTCTAAAATCAATGTTGTTTCAAGGAAAGATATTGAGTTTTTGAATGAAAAACATATTCTTCATTCATTAGGAATTGCAAAATTTCATAATTTCAAAGCTGGAATAGAAGTTTTAGATGTTGGAACTGGTGGAGGTTTTCCTGGAATTCCCCTAGCTATATTATTTCCAGACGTTAAATTCTATTTAATTGATAGTATTGGAAAAAAAATAAAAGTAGTGAAAGAAATAAGTGAAACTTTGGGCTTAAAAAACATATTAACCTTTCACACAAGGGCAGAAGAGTTTGAAAATAAAGTTGATTTTGTTGTTAGTAGAGCTGTTGCAAAAATGAATGATTTTGTTCCACTTATTTACAAAAATATTAAATCTAAAAGTTGTGATAAGATAAAAAACGGAGTTATTTATCTTAAAGGAGGTGATTTAGAGGAAGAGTTATTATCATTTCCTAGAGCCAAACAAATATTATTATCAACTTATTTTGATTCTGATTTTTTTCAAACAAAAAAAATAGTATACTTGCCTATAGATTAAGTTTACCCTAAAAAAGGATAGTGATAATCTGTTACTGGCACAAAATTTTCTTTAATCATTCTAGGAGATATCCATCTTAAAAGATTAAACATTGATCCTGCTTTATCATTTGTCCCTGATGCTCTTGCTCCTCCAAAAGGTTGTTGCCCAACAACAGCTCCAGTTGGTTTGTCATTTAAATAAAAATTTCCAGCACAATTTTCTAATGCTATAATAGCTTCATCAATTGCATAACGATCCTCTGAGAAAATCGCCCCTGTAAGCGCATAAATTGATGTAGAATCTACTAACTTGAGGGTTTCCTCCCATTTATCATCAGAATATGTGTACACTGTAACTAAGGGGCCGAATAGCTCTTGTTCCATTGAAAAGTAATTTGGATTCAGTGTAGTTACTACAGTGGGAGATATAAAATACCCCACTGATTTATCATAAGTTCCCCCATGAAAAATTTCAGCATCACTATCAGATTTCACTTTTTCAATAGACTTAACTATTCTATCAAAAGCTTCTTCGTGAATAACTGCATTTATATAATTTTTCAAGTCACTTGGAGGCCCCATCTTAATTGTGTTTAATTGTTTTTTAACTTCAGAAAGCACATCTTCACTTATTGATTTAGGCAAATATACTCTGGAGGCAGCTGAGCATTTTTGTCCTTGATATTCAAAAGCACCTCTAACAATCGCTGTAGCCACTTCATTTACTTTTGCACTTGGATGTGCAATTATGAAATCTTTACCTCCAGTTTCTCCAACAATTTTTGGATATGTTTTATAATTTGATATATTTTCACCTATTTTCTTCCAAATATTTTGAAAAACAAAGGTTGAGCCTGTATAATGAATTCCTGCAAAATCTTTTGAAGCTAAAACAGTATTAGTTATCATTTCTGGATCTCCCATTACCATGTTAATAACCCCATTTGGCAATCCAGCTTCTTCAAAAACTTCCATTACGACTTGTGCTGAAAAAATTTGATGATCACTTGGTTTCCAAACTACTACATTACCCATTAATGCTGCGCTAGCAGATAAGTTTCCGGAAATTGCTGTAAAATTAAAAGGAGAAACTGAATAAACAAAACCTTCTAAGGGACGGTAATGTAATTGATTCCACATTCCAGGACTACTCTCAGGTTGATTTTGATATATGTCTTGCATATATGAAGCGTTAAATCTTAAAAAATCAATGTATTCACATGCAGCGTCAATTTCTGCTTGATGAACTGTTTTTGATTGAGCTATCATTGTAGCAGCATTTATCTTGCTCCTATAAGGACCAGCTATTAAGTCTGCAGCCTTAAGAAAAATAGAAGCTCTCCTTGTCCAATGCATGTGACTCCACTTTTCTCTTGCATTTAAAGCGCTTTTTATAGCTTGATTAACTTGATCTTTATTAGCAGTATGATATTCTCCTAATATATGTTTATGATCGTGAGGAGGACTCATAGTTTTTATAATATCTCCTTTAACTTCTTTACCATTAATTTTTAAATAAACGGTTGATTTCTTTTTATATAAATCATCATAAGTTTTAAGAACAGATTTTCTTTCATTACTTCCGGGGGCATAATCTAAAATTGTTTCATTAACAGGGTAAGGAATGGATATGTTACTATTATTCATGACAAATTGTTTTTTCAAATGTAATAATAGTGATTGATTTTTTTAAAAAAAATCTTTTAGAACTTTATTATTTACTTTAAACTTTATTTAAAGCATTAATTCAAAATTTGTTTTGAATTCGTTTCCCCTATCCCTATAAGTTCGTCAAATATTTCACCAGGTGCTTTGTAGTAAACTAAAATTTTATAACTATTCTCCGTTTGAAAAAAATTTCCCGAAACAAGATTAGGCTTCCACCCTGAGACCGTATTCGCAAAATATTTATAATTATAAAACCCCTGTTTGATAAGTATTTTAGCTTCATAAACATCTAGAGTTTTATTATATGACATCAAATTATCTCTATTGGGTTCGTAATTATTAAAGTCACTTAGTATAAAAAGATCTGTTTCAGGAAGCTCAATACTTGCAGCTAGAGTAAAGTAGACCCAGCTATAATCTGCTTCAATTTCAGCATTTTGACTCCCTATAACTGTCCTTATTTGAAAACCTCCATTTATGTCCTGATTAAACGAATATGGAAATTTTTTTCTTGGTATATCTGTATATAAGTAAGACTCATATAGAACCCCTAAATTTATAAAGCTAACATTTGGACCAGTGATTCTCAAGTCCTTTGTGTCAAAAAAAAGATATTCATTTCCTCCTTCAAAACTTGTCTTTATATCATATCTATATTTCAACACTTTATTATTCTTAAATTGAGGTTGAATTCCAGAGATACTATTAGACCACTGATTATTTTGAATTATTATAATATTTAAATTGTCTTCCAAGCCTTGAATTAAACCTAGATCATTCTGTGTTAAATTAAACTTAATGTTTTGATGAGTTTGAAAATAATTTAAATTCCTTGTTCTGAACACGTTGGCTGAAACAGAGATTATAGGATTTAAATAAACAAATCTTCTTGAAAACTGTAATTCATCATTACTATTATAAATATGAATTTTATAATTCCCTGATAACTTAAAATCAGTAGAGGAGTTTGGTAGTGTTAATTTGTAATGAGTATACCTTTGAAGGGTGTTGAATGAGTTTTCATAATTTGAAACTCTAATATTATCTAATCCTTCGATAAATTCATTTTTGAATAAAATAGAATCTGACCAGTCATAATTATAATAAGATATTTTATAGTAATAATCATCCTCACTAGCATTAAGGTCATCAAAGGATAATTCAATAAAACTATCTTTTTTTAAAATTGGAAATTGACTAGAATTATTATTGATTTTAAAAATTATAGTTTTAATATTTGGGGGTTTAGCAACTTGAACAGATTCAAATATAGAATTGAAAAGATTAATTATAATAGCTGTAAATATTAATTTTAGAGTAATAATTTTCATTATTTCAAAACTACAAATAATTATTTTAGAGGTAGAAAAACTTTTTAATTATTTAGAATCTTTATAAATAAAAAACTTCCTCTTTCAAACGCTTTTTCAATCTATGTTTAAAGATTAAATTTGCATGATTTTATTGCAAATATTTATAAATATGTCCAAAGACATACGCTTAAGAAAAGGAGCAGATCTCAATCTTGTTGGAAGAGCTGAGAAAAAAATTAACGAAAAGTCAAAATCGGATTTGTTTGCGATACAACCTGATGACTTTTTTGCATTAACTCCAAAGTTGATAGTTAAAGAAGGAGAAGAAATTTCCAAAGGTTCTCCAATCTTTTATGATAAAAAAAACCCTTCAATTAATTTTGTTTCTCCTGTTTCAGGAATTATACGCTCGGTCAATAGAGGTGCTAAAAGAAAAATTGAATCAATTATAATTGAAGATCATGGCGAAAGGGAGATTGTTCATGATTTATCCAAAGATTTAAATAGAGAAAATGTAGTTGAATTATTAACTAATAGTGGATGTTGGCCTTTTATCAGACAAAGACCTTATAATATAATTGCTGATCCGAAAGATGTTCCAAAGTCTATTTTAATTTCTTGCTTTACATCAGCACCCTTAGACGTGGATTTTGATTTTATTTTGAAAAATAATAAAAATGATTTTCAGTCAGGAATAAATATCATCGAGAAACTAACTGACAGTAAAGTTATACTAACAGTTGCAAACAACTCTGATAGTTTTTTTAAAAATATTAAAAATGTAGAAATCATTCAGGTAAGTGGACCTCACCCTTCTGCTAACCCTAGCGTTCAAATTCAAAAAATATCTCCAATAAATATGGGAGAAAAAGTTTGGGTGATCAGACCTGAAGATGTAGTTAACATAGGTTTGTTTTTTAAAACAGGAGTTTATCAAGCTCAAAGGACTATTGCTCTAGCAGGTAGCTCACTAAAAAAACCACAGTATTTTAAAACTAAAATTGGTGCACAAATTAAACCATTAATTAAAATAGCTGGACTTAAGTCTAAATCTCAGATAAGATGTATTAATGGAGATGTTTTGTCAGGATCGATAACAACAAATGATGGATTTATAGGATTTTATAATAATTTATTATCTATCATACCTGAGGGAAATAAATATAGGATGTTTGGATGGTTACCTTTTGTAGATAATTCAATCCTCAGTCTTTCAAGGACAAGTTTATCTTGGCTGTTTTCGAAGAAAGGATTTGAGATTGACACAAATCTTAATGGTGAAGAGAGAGCTATAGTTGTTACAGGAGAAATGGAAAAAGTATTTCCAATGGATATTTATCCAATGCAGCTCCTAAAGGTATGTATGACTGGAGATATTGAAAAAATGGAAGCTTTTGGAATTTATGAGGTTGTTCCAGAGGATTTTGGATTAATTGACTATGCAAATACCTCAAAAATTGAAGCTCAAGAAATAATTTCTGATGCAATTGAATTAATGATCAAAGAAGCAGGTTAAAATTAATAAAATGAATTTTCTAAGAAAAAAACTTGACGAAATAAAGAGACCATTCATTAAGGGAGAAAAATGGGCAAAATTTGCTCCTGCTATAAATGCTTTTGACACTTTTTTATTTGTACCCAATCATACTACTCAAAAGGGATCGCATATTCGAGATGGGGTTGATTTAAAAAGAACAATGGTTACTGTAATTATTGCTTTATTACCGGCTCTATTTTATGGAATATATAATACTGGTTTTCAATATTTAAGCCAGGTAGGGACTGATTTCACTTTTATGGATGCATTTATTCACGGATCTTTTAAAATTATTCCAATGATTATTGTTTCATATGTTGTGGGATTGACAATTGAATTTGCATTTGCTATTTATCGTGGTCATGAGGTAAATGAAGGCTATTTAGTAACAGGAATGCTTGTTCCAATGATAATGCCTGTTGATATTCCATTATGGATGGTTGCAGTTTCAGTAGCTTTTGCAGTTATTATTGCTAAAGAAGCATTTGGGGGAACCGGTATGAATATTTTAAATCCCGCGTTAACTGCTCGAGCTTTTGCCTTTTTTGCTTATCCTACATATATGTCTGGAAATAAAGTATGGGTATCTGAAGCTAGTATGGTTGATGGAGTTTCTGGAGAAACTATTTTAGGTAGTTTGGCTTCAGGCGAACAAGTAAGCTATTCAATGTTAGAAATGTTTTCTGGGTCTATACCAGGTTCTATTGCTGAAACATCAACCTTATGGATTTTAGTCGGAGCATTTATTTTAATAGCTACTGGAGTCGGTAGCTGGAGAATAATGACTGGAGGTGTTTTAGGGGCATCAATAATGGGACTTTTATTTAATTTGTGGGGTGCAAATCCACTTATGACTTTTAGCTGGATGAACCATTTAATAGTTGGTGGTTTTGCTTTTGGTATTGTTTTTATGGCAACTGATCCTGTTTCAGCTGCTCAGACTCAAAAAGGCAAATGGATATATGGTATTTTAGTAGGAGTATTTTGTATTATGATAAGAGTCTTCAATCCTGCATATCCAGAAGGTGTTATGTTGGCTATTCTATTGATGAATGTTTTTGCGCCAACTATTGACCATTATGTATACAATTCAAACGTGATTAAACGAAAAAAACGCTGGGAATCAGCTCAAATTAAAACAGCTTAAACAATATGGATAGAGATAGTAATATTTATACATTTTTATTTTCTGCAATAATGGTTTTAATAGTAGCCGCAACTCTTGCTGCAACTGCCACTTCTCTTCAAGATATTCAAGCTGAAAATGTTCGTAAAGAAAAAATGCAAAACATTTTGGAAACTATTGGTGTTTTAGTTGAAAGAGAGAAAGCTCCTGAAATTTATACAAAGTATATCATTGAAGAATTAGCTTTAGCTTCAGACGGTTCAATCGATAAAGAAATTGATGCATTTAAATTAAAACTAAACCTTGAAATTAAAAAACCAATTGAACAACAGAGATTTCCACTTTATTTAGCAAAAGTTGATTCTTTACAATACTATATTGTTCCCTTAAGAGGTTCTGGTTTATGGGATGCAATATGGGGTTATGTTGCTCTTGAAGCAGATAAAAACACAATAAAAGGAGCTGTTTTTGATCACAAAGGAGAAACCGCTGGTTTGGGAGCAGAGATAACCCAAAAATGGTTTCAAGACAGATTTACAGGAGAAAAAATTTTTAATAATAACGGGAAATTAGTAGGAATAAATGTTTCTAAAACAAATAATGATCCTGATGGAAATGACAAAGATGATAATGAAGTTGATGCAATTTCAGGAGCAACAATTACAGGAGATGGGGTAACAGATATGATCAAAGAACGTTTGCAAAATTATTTATCATACTTCAATATTAAAAATGAAAAAATAGCTTATATAAATTAATAAAATGTCCAAGAAAAATAACTCTGAAACTAAACCAATGATTTTTTTCTTAAATGAAGAGAAAGAGCCATTGTTTTCAAAAAAAAATAGAGCATTATTAACTGATCCGATGGATGACAATAATCCAATTACAGTTCAGGTGCTAGGAGTCTGTTCAGCTCTAGCTATTACAGTTCAATTAAAACCAGCTATAGTAATGAGCCTTTCAGTAATGGTAGTTATGGCAGCTAGCAATGTTATAATTTCATTATTGAGAGATTTAATCCCAAATAGAATTAGAATTATAGTTCAATTAGTTGTTGTAGCATCAATGGTTATTTTAGTTGATCAAATTTTAAGAGCTTATGCTTACGATGTAAGCAAAGAACTATCCATTTTCATAGGTTTAATTATCACAAATTGTATTGTTATGGGTAGATTAGAAGCATTTGCTCTTGGTAATGGTGTATGGAGATCATTCCTAGATGGTATTGGAAATGCCGCAGGATATGGCTTTATTCTTATTATAGTTGCTTTTTTTAGAGAATTATTAGGTTCAGGAAACCTTTTAGGTTATCAGGTTATTCCAGATATGATCTATGAAATGGGATATGTTAATAATGGTTTAATGCTTTTATCTCCAATGGCTTTAATAACGGTAGGTTTATATATATGGTTTCAAAGATCCAAAAACAGAACTTTAATTGAAAAAAATTAATAATTTATGGAAGCTTATTTAAATTTATTTGTAAAAAGCATTTTCATTGAAAATATGATTTTTGCTTATTTTCTAGGTATGTGTTCTTATTTAGCTGTCTCAAAAACTGTTAAAACTGCAGTTGGACTTGGATTTGCAGTGATTTTTGTTTTGGCAATAACGGTTCCAATTAATTTTTTAATTGACACATATATTCTTAAGCCAGGTGCTTTAAAGTGGATAGGACCTGAATATGAAACAGTCAATTTAAGTTTTCTCAGCTTTATAATGTTTATAGCTGTGATTGCTTCTATGGTTCAGTTAGTTGAAATGATAGTAGAAAGGTTTTCTCCTGAACTTTATGGTGCTTTGGGTATTTTCTTGCCTTTAATAGCTGTTAACTGCGCTATTTTAGGAGGGTCTTTATTCATGCAACAAAAAGACTTTTCTGGAATTGCAGAATCAGCTGTTTATGGTTTAGGATCTGGAATTGGTTGGTTGTTAGCTATTGTAGCCATTGCAGCAATAAGAGAAAAAATAGCATATTCAAATGTACCTGAACCTTTACGGGGACTAGGTATAACATTTATCATTACAGGATTAATGGCTTTAGGTTTTATGAGTTTTATGGGAATTAAATTATAGTTGATGGATTATAGAGTAATTATATTAAGCATAGTTGTTTTTTTGATTCTTACTTTTTTGTTAGTAGGAGTTTTATTAGGTGTCAAAGCAAAACTATTGCCTTCCGGACCAGTTAATATTCAAATTAATGGAGAAAATGATCTAGAAGTTTCTTCTGGAGGAACTTTGTTGTCAACCCTAGGAAACAATAAAATATTTTTACCTTCTGCTTGCGGTGGAGGTGGAACATGCGTTCAGTGTAAATGTCAGATTTTAGATGGAGGAGGAGATATTCTTCCAACTGAAAAACCTCATTTTACTAGAAAAGAAATTGCTGAAGGATGGCGTTTAGGATGTCAAGTCAAGGTTAAGCAAAATATGGTCATAGAGGTGCCAGAGGAAGTCTTTGGTATAAAAAAATGGGAAGCTACTGTTGTTCGTAATTGGAATGTTGCTTCGTTTATTAAAGAGTTTGTTGTGAAATTACCAAAGGAGATGGATTATAAAGCTGGGGGCTACATACAAATTGAAATTCCAAAATGTGAGGTTAAGTATGATGAAATTGATATTTCTGCTCATCCAGAGGAGCACCCAGATGAAGTTGAGAAATTCAAAATGGAATGGGATAAATTTAACCTATGGCCATTAGTTATGAAAAACCCAGAGACAGTTGAAAGAGCTTATTCTATGGCTTCATATCCAGCTGAAGGTAAAGAAGTTATGCTTAATGTTCGAATAGCGACCCCGCCTTGGGATCGTGCTAAGAATGGATGGGCAGATTTGAATCCAGGAGTTGCGTCTTCATATATTTTTTCAAAAAAAGCAGGTGATAAAGTAACTATTTCAGGACCATATGGAGAGTTTTTTATAAACGAGTCAGAAGCAGAAATGTTATATGTAGGGGGGGGGGCTGGAATGGCGCCAATGAGATCTCATTTATATGAGCTTTTTAGAACACTTAAAACAGGAAGAACTGTTACTTTCTGGTATGGTGGGCGCTCCAAGAGAGAGCTGTTTTACATGGATCACTTTAGAGCGTTGGAAAAAGATTTTTCTAATTTTAATTTCTACATAGCTTTATCTGAACCATTGCCCGAAGACAATTGGAAAGAAAAGCTGAGTTTAGAAGGGGGAGGAGATGGATTTACTGGTTTTGTTCATCAAGTTGTGATAGATAATTATTTATCAAAACATGAATCTCCTGAAGATATTGAGGTTTACTTTTGTGGCCCACCATTAATGAATCAGGCTATTGAGCGAATGGCTGATGATTTTGGAGTTCCCCCAGAGAATGTTCGCTTTGACGACTTTGGTGGATAATTACTATTAAATTAATTTTTAAATGTTATCGAAGCAAGATCTACATAATTTGGCTATGAAAACGGTTGGAGATTCATTAAAAGAGAATGGTTTTGAATTTTTGACAGTAAATTCTAAACTAAAAAAAGATCCTCAATTTATTTGTTTAAAAGAAAAAAAACTTCATTTTTTTCTCGTAAGAGCTTCAATATATCCTGATAATCCAAAATTATATAATAATGTTTTAGTTGATAAATTAAAAAAGCATGCAAAAAAATTTGATGCTAAAACTTATTTTTCTGGAGTAGGGTTTGCCAATTCAATTAATTATGAAGATCCTATTCAACAAGACAAACCATATGTTGTTAACTTTGATGGATGGATTCAATTAGATTAACTTTATTGTGTTACTAGAATTAAAAAAATGAGATTTATTTTATTTATAACTTTTTCATTTCTAATTTATTCATGTGAATCTAGTTCAAAATCCTATTCTTTGAGTGGGTTTGCTCTTGGAACCTCATTGAATATAAAACATGACGCTGAAATAGATGATGATGATTTAACATTTAATATTGATGGTTTATTAATGAAAATCAATAAATCAATGTCTACATACCAATTAGATTCAGATATTTCTAAAATAAATGCTGGACTCGAAATTCAAGTAGACTCTTTTTTCAGGGATGTGTTTATCGAATCTTCCAAAATATGGAAGCTAACAAATGGTGCTTTTGATCCGACAGTTGGAGCATTGGTTAATGCATACGGTTTTGGACCAGATAAAAAGTTCATTAATGAATTATCAGATATTCAATTAGATAGTTTATTGAACATTACTGGATGGAATAAAATAAATCTTAATAAAGATGGATTTTTATCTAAGTCTAATAAAAATATAACTCTTGATTTTAATGCCATAGCAAAAGGGTACACTGTAGATGTGATTTCTAAATATTTAGAATCTATTGGAGCTAAAAATTATTTAATTGAAATAGGAGGTGAGGTATCAGCAAAAGGATATAGTCCAAAAAGCAATGGTCCTTGGAAGATAGGAATTGATTCTCCAGAACCTAACTTGTCCAAACGAAATATTTATACTACTTATAATCTTAAGGATAGATCAATTGCTACTTCAGGGAATTATAGACACTTTAGAATTAATAAAAAAACTGGTAAGAAATATGTTCACACAATAGATCCAAGAACTGGTTATCCCATCCAATCACAAATATTAAGCACATCTGTAACTGCAAAAGATTGTATTTCAGCAGATGCATGGGCAACTAGTTTAATGGTTTTATCTCTAGATGATGGAAAAGTATTAATTGAAAATGATTCAGATTTAGAAGCACTTTGGATTACATCGACTGAAGATGGATTAGAGTCATTTTATTCTTCAGGTTGGATGAAATAATTATCTAATACTTTTTATAAATTCATTAATTTTCACAACACCTTTTGTCTCTAAAAAATTAATAAAAGCAGATCCTATAATTGCCCCACTTGAGTATTCAGAAGCTGAATTAAAAGTCTGTTGATTACTTATACCAAATCCAATGATGGTCGGAGTATTTAAATTCATAGATTTTATTCTTTTAAAATACTTTGTTTGAACTTCATTGAAGTTACTTTTTACCCCTGTTACACCTGAACTACTTACCATATATATAAAACCTTTTGAAGCTTTATCTATATAATTTATTCTTTCAACCGATGTCTGAGGAGTTATTAAAAACATATTATATAATCCATGTTTATCAAATAATTCTTTGTAATCATCTTTATACACACTTACTGGAAGATCTGGAATAATTAAACCATCAATTCCAATCAATTTACATTTTTCACAAAATTTTTCAACTCCATACTGCATTATTGGATTAAAATATCCCATTATAATTAATGGAATATTAATTTCTTTTCTAACTCCTTCTAATTGATTAAAAAGTTTTTCTGTAGTCATTCCATTTCTTAATGCTTTGGAAGAACTTTTCTGAATAACAGGTCCGTCTGCCAATGGGTCTGAGAATGGTAAGCCTATCTCTATCATATCAGCTCCAGAGCTTTGGAGTTTCTTTAAAATACTTGTAGTATCCTCAAGATTTGGATGACCTGCAGAAAAATAAATTGACAATATTTTTTTTTTATTTTTAAAGACCTCATCAATTCTATTTTTCATAATTGAAAATAATTTATAAATGTATCTAAATCTTTATCACCTCTTCCAGAACAATTAAAAACAACAACATCATTAAGATTAAACTTTTTTATATCCAGAACAGCGAATGCATGAGCTGTTTCTATTGCAGGGATTATACCTTCCATTTTAGACAAGTTTAATCCCCAATTCATTGCTTCCTGATCAGGAATAGAAATGAATTCAGCACGTTTAGTTCTAAATAGATTAGCATGCATAGGCCCAATACCAGGATAGTCAAGACCTGCCGATATTGAATAAGGTTCTGTTATTTGCCCATCTTCTGTTTGCATTAATAAAGTTTTACTACCATGAATAATACCTTCTTTTCCTAGAGCAGATGTGGCAGCACTTTTCCCAGAATCAATTCCTTTTCCAGCAGCTTCAACAGCTATAATGTTTACTCTATCATCATCTAGGTAATGATAGTAAAGTCCAGCTGCATTACTACCCCCTCCTACACAAGCAATTAAATGATCAGGATAATCCCTGCCCTCTAATTCTTGTAGTTGAATTTTAATCTCTTCACTAATGACAGACTGAAACCTTGCCACCATATCTGGATAAGGATGTGGGCCAACAACTGAGCCAATAATATAATGAGTGTTTATAGGGTTATTAATCCAATCTCTAATAGCTTCATTGGTAGCATCCTTTAGAGTTTTACTTCCAGAAACTACAGGACGAACTTCCGCTCCAAGCATTTTCATTCTAGCTACATTAGGAGCTTGGCGCTTAACATCTAACTCTCCCATGTAAACAACACATTCAGTATCCATTAAAGCACATACAGTGGCTGTAGCAACTCCGTGCTGTCCAGCTCCAGTTTCAGCAATTATCCTGTTTTTCCCTAACCGTTTTGCTAAAAGAATTTGACCTATAGTGTTGTTTATCTTGTGAGCTCCAGTATGACACAAATCTTCTCGTTTAAGATATATTTTAGCATTGTACTTCTTGGATAAGCGCTTTGCGAAATATAAAGGTGTCGGTCTTCCTACGTATGATTTTAAAAGATCATTAAATTCTTTTTTAAAGTCTGATTCATTTGTTATTTTTAAATAACTTTCCTTTAGTTTATCTATATTAGAATATAACATTTCAGGAATGAATGCACCTCCAAAATCTCCATAATATCCCTTTTTATCAACATTATAGTTCATACAATTCTTTTTTAAATTGAGTTAATTTATCTATTTTTTTTATTCCGGGTATGCTTTCAAATTTGCTATTCACATCAATAGCATAAATTGGTAAATTGGTCTTTAGTAATTTGTGAATTTCTTCTATATGTTCTATTCCAATTCCACCACTTAGAAAAAAAGATTTTTTATATGGATAATTTTTTAAGATTTTCCAATCAAAACTAAATCCATTACCTCCAGGAAGATTGCCTTTGGTGTCAAAAAGGTAAAAGTCACAATGTTCTTCGTAAGGTTTTAATTTTTTAAAATCAAAACTGTACTGAATACTAAAAGCCTTTATTGTTTCAACCCCTAGTTGGTTAATTAAGTTGCAATACTCTGGAGTTTCTTTTCCATGAAGCTGAACTGCTTGAAGTTCATGTTTTTTAATATTCTTCTTAATATAATCTAAAGATGCATCAACAAAAACTCCTGTTTTTTTTATCCTTTTGGGTAATTTAAAATTTTGGGTATTAACATACCTAGAAGATTTTTTCCAGAAAACAAAACCCATATAATCAGGATTTAAAATAGAAACAGCTTTAGTGTTATCAAAATCGGACATTCCACATATTTTAAATTTCATTTTCAATTTTTTTTATAAATTCAAAAGCACTTTTTCCAGGATTATCAGTCTTCATAAAATTTTCACCAACCAAGAACCCTTTGTAACCATATGTTTTTAGATCTATTATTGTTTCACTACTACTGATGCCACTCTCTGAAACTTTAATAAATTCATCAGGTATTTTTTCAGCTAACCTTTTGCTAGCTCCTAAATTCACTTGAAAGTTTTTAAGGTTTCTATTATTTACTCCAATTAAATCTAATGATGGCATTATTGATTTGGTTAACTCATCAAGATCATGAACCTCAAGTAAAACCTCTAAATCTAAACTTTTAGCAAAAGTTGAAAGATGTTTAATTTCTTTTTGATTTAAAATTGATGCTATTAAAAGAATTACATCAGCACCGTGAGCTTTTGCCTCAATAATTTGAAATTCATCAATTACAAAATCTTTTCTTAACAAAGGTAGTTTTGTGGACGCTCTTGCAATGTTGAGATCTTCGAGTGATCCCCCAAAATATTTTCCATCAGTAAGAATTGATATTCCGCAAACTCCTGAAGAATCATACCCTTTTACTACATCAATAACAGACAAAGAATTATTAATATTTTGTTTTGAAGGGGAGCGTCGCTTGTGTTCGGAAATAATCCCAGACTTACTTTTTAAAAGACATTTAGATAAGGAGATTATTGATTTTTCAAATAGTGGAGATTTCTCTAAATAAAAAACAGGAAATAATTTTTTTCGTATTGAAACTTCAATTTTTTTATCTACTATAATTTTATCTAAAATAGTCATTATGAGCTTAATTTTTGTAAAGAAATTAGAGATCGTATTGCATTTCCAGAAACAAGAGATTCTTCTGCTTTTTTATAACCTTCTTTTGGGGTTATATTCATTTTCGTAGCTATTGCTAATGCTGAATTTGCACAAACAACTTGATTCTGAGCGTTTGTACCTTTACCTGAAAGAACATTAAAGAATATTTTAGCAGATGATTCTATTGAATTTCCACCTTTTATTTCTTCTTTATTTAAAACAGTTAATCCAAAATCTTTTGGTTCAATTAATTCTTCTTTACTGTTTGAAATTAGTTTAGTAGATCCAGTTAACGATACTTCATCATAACCATCCAATGAATGAATTATATTAAAATTTTTATTTGAGTTTTGATATATATAACCATATACCCTAGCTAGTTCTAGACTAAAAACTCCTACAATTTGATTTTTTGGAAACGACGGATTTACCATTGGTCCTAGCATATTAAAAAATGTTTTTACCGCTAATTCTTTTCTAATTGGTGCTACATTTTTCATTGCAGGATGAAATAGTGGGGCATGCAGTATACATATTCCTGCTTTTTCAATACATTTTTTTAAGAAACCTTCATCATTTGAAAATTTAATTCCTAAATATTCCATAACATTACTTGATCCACATTTAGAAGAAACCCCATAATTTCCATGCTTTGCAACTTTTATGCCTGCTCCAGCTGTTACAAAAGAAGCTAATGTGGAGATATTAAACGTGTCTTTATTATCTCCTCCGGTTCCACACAAATCAATAGGATCAAATTCATCAAGATTAATATGAATACAGAGCTCTAATAAAGCATCACGAAATCCTTCTAATTCCTTAACAGAAATACTTCTCATCATATATACAGTTAAAAATGCTGAAATTTGACTCGTATTATATTGACCATCAGCTATTTTATATAAAATCTCTTTAGATTCTTTTTTATCCAAAACCTCATGTTGAATTAAGCGATTTAGTATAGTCTTCATTTTTATTAATTAAGATTTTAACCAATTATTTATAATTTGTTTTCCATAAGGTGTTAAAATAGATTCAGGGTGAAATTGAACTCCTTTAACATCAAATATTTTATGTTTAATTGCCATTATTTGTTTGTTAGAATCAAATGCCGTAGCTATAAGGTCCTCAGGTAAGGGTTTGTCGATGACCCATGAATGATATCTACCTACTTCAATCTCACTTGGAAGACCATTAAAAAGAGAATCATTTTCAACTATTTTTATTTTGGATGATATTCCATGATAAACATCTGTAAGATTTTTTAGATTCCCTCCAAAAACTTGACCTATGGCTTGATGTCCCAAACAAACTCCTAATATTGATTTTGAATTTGCATATTTTTTTATTACCTCTTTTAGTTTGCCAGCTTCATCCGGAATTCCAGGACCAGGTGATAATAAAATCTTCTTATAGTTTAACAGATCACTCATTTCAAATTCATCATTTCTACAAATTTTTACATCAACCTTAAATTCTTTTAAGTAATGAACCAGATTATAAGTAAATGAATCATAATTATCTATTACAAACACTTTGTTCATTAGTTAAATATTTTCAGCTATTTCTAGGGCTCTAATTAAGGCTCCTAATTTATTGTATACCTCTTGCAGTTCATTTTCTTCGTCTGATGCAGCAACTATTCCAGCTCCTGCTTGATAAAACAAAGTATGATTTTTACTTAAAAAGGATCTAATTATTATTGCATGATTAAAGTTTCCCTCGAAATCCATAAAACCTATTGCTCCTCCATAAAAACCTCTATTTAATTTTTCATATTTTTCAATTAATTCTAAAGCTTTATACTTGGGAGCACCACTCAAGGTTCCTGCGGGAAAAGTATCAGCAACTAATTGAAAAGTAGGTGTCTCAGCTTTTTTTATTCCTGTAACTTTAGAGACTAAATGAATTACATGAGAAAAAAACTGTACCTCTCGGTTTGTTTTTACTTTGACTAAAGATCCATTTCTGCTTAAATCATTTCTTGCTAAATCAACAAGCATTACATGTTCAGCATTTTCTTTAGGATCTTGACTTAGTTCTATTGCTAATTTTGCATCTTTTTCATCATTTCCTGTTCTTTTAAAAGTTCCTGCTATTGGATGAATTTCAGCTTGATTATCTTTGACTATTAATTGAGCTTCAGGGGAACTGCCAAAGATTTTAAAATCACCATAGTCAAAATAAAATAAATATGGAGATGGATTCACTGTTCTTAAAGCTCGATACAAATTAAAATCATCACCTTTAAATTCTTGAGAAAACCTTCTAGACAGAACCAATTGAAAGACATCGCCTCTTTGACAGTGTTTTTTTGCTTTGGATACTAAATCTTTATATTCTTTATCTGAAATTGCGGATTTACTATTCCCCATTTTTGTAAAGGGATAGTTTGTAAAATTTTTGACAGTCAATAATTGTTCAATTTCTTCAAGATTAGATTTATTATTGAAACAATGACAAAATAGAAACGCCTCATTATTAAAATGATTAATAGCAACTATATTTTGGTATACTGCATAGTAAAGTTCTGGTATTTCTAAACTATTTGATTTTTTTTCTAAATTAATAGATTCAAAAAACTTTACTGAATCATAAGATAAATAACCAAAAAGCCCATTATTTATAAACTTGTGGCTGTTTTTAGTTGTTTTAAAACTTTTAATATATTTTTCTATTCTAGCTGGAATAGAAACTGATTTATCAATTGGAGTTAATTGTTCAGTTCCGTCTGGAAAGGTTTCCTTTAGAACATTTCCTTGTATTTTAATATAGGAAATAGGATTAAAACATATGTATGAGAAACTGTTATCATTGGCATGATAATCACTACTTTCAAGAAGTAGAGTGTTTGGAAAATGATCTCTAAGCTTTAAATAAACACTAACAGGAGTTAAGGTGTCTGCTAGTATTTTTTTTTCAAATGTTTTTAAATTATACTTTTTCATACTTTAAATTAGTTATACAAAAAAAGGCTTGTCGTGTTGACAAGCCTTTTTTGTTTTTTATATAGGTGGTCTTCACTACTTCAAGTTATTTGAATTGTCCACCAAATCATTGTATTTTTTAAAATCATGCTCAAATATAGTTTTATGTTGTCATAAATCAAAAATTCTTTTCAATTATAATTTAATTTTGTAAGATTGGTAAGAGAGACTAACTTTATAAAAAAAAATGGATTTATCACAAGAGGAATGGACCTTAAAACAAAATGAAATTAAAGACAGTATAATTCTCGATGTTAGAACTACTGAAGAGTCTAATTTAAAGCGAATTCCTAATTCTAAACTTCTCGATATAGCTTCACCAAGTGATTTCATGGAAGGCCTCGATTCAATGGATAAAAAAAAATCATATTTCATTTATTGTAGATCTGGAAATAGAAGCTCGCAGGCTTGTAGTGTTATGGCGAGTGTGGGTTTTGATAAAACATACAACTTAGCTGGAGGTATTATTGAATGGGAAGGGGAAACGGAGTAATTTAATTTTTAATGAATAAAATTAATATTTTACGAATGTTTTTTGAGCAAAACGGATTTGAGGTTTGCTCTAAACTTGCTGATATTCTTGGTATTAGAACAAAAAATGTCAGACTATTTTTTATTTATGCATCGTTCACAACAATCATTGGAGGTTTTTTAATTTATTTAATTCTTGGGTTCTGGATAAAACTGAAAGATATGATTTACACTAAGCGAAGTTCTGTTTTTGATTTGTAATACCGCCAATAAAAGTTAGACTTAATTTAATTTGAATTTTGTTTTGTTTTTTTGGATATTGCTGGAATATTTACCAAAACTAAATCATGAATTTAAAACACAAAAAACTTAGTGCTCTACTTCTGTTTTTATTTACTCCTTTTGTTTCTATAGCTCAAGAATCGAATAAAAAGGGACTTGATGATAAAATTAACGAAGCATTCAAGCCAATTGCCAATTGGTTTGAAGCAGTAATCCTTCATGATTTTCCTTTTACGGCCTCTTTGTTTGGAACGGGAATACCAACTATTATAATTTTATTGGTAGGGGGTGCGTTATTTTTTACTATTTATTTTGGCTTTGTTAATATCAGACATTTTCCTACAGCGATAAACACAGTTCGTGGTAAGTTCGATTCCCTTGATAAAAAGGATGACAATGACAATGACACTGATGGAGAGGTTACTCATTTTCAAGCATTAGCAACTGCAGTTTCAGGAACTGTTGGTAATGGAAATATTGCAGGAGTCGCAATGGCTATTGCTATTGGTGGTCCTGGAGCTACTTTTTGGATGATTTTATGTGGACTACTAGGTATGTCAACAAAATTTGTTGAATGTACTCTTGGTGTTAAGTATAGAGATGTTGGTGAAGATGGTACTGTTTATGGAGGCCCGATGTATTATATGACAAAAGGTTTAAAAGAAATAGGTTTTGAAAAGTTGGGTAAATTTCTTGCAATTGTTTTTGCATTTTTATGTATTGGAGCTTCATTTGGAGGGGGTAATGCGGCTCAGTCAAATCAGGCTGCAGTTCAGCTTGCTAACTCTTTTGGTATGACTGGTGGAAGTGCTAGAACAATTATTGGTTTAATAATGATGGTTTTTGTAGGTATAATTATAATAGGTGGAATTAAGAGAATTGCATCTGTTACAGAAAAAATAGTTCCTTTTATGGCTCTCATGTATATAGCAGCATGTTTATATATAATATTAACTAATATTACTTTTGTTGATGATGCCTTTGGAATGATAATTTCTCAAGCATTTAATCCAAATGCAGGCTTAGGTGGCTTTTTAGGAGTTTTAGTAACTGGATTCAGGAGAGCTGCATTTTCTAATGAAGCTGGTGCAGGTTCAGCATCAATCGCCCACTCAGCAGTAAAAACTAGATATCCAGCATCTGAAGGTTTAGTTGCACTTTTAGAACCTTTTATTGATACGGTTGTTATTTGTACTCTAACTGCTTTAGTAATTATAATTTTTAACGGTGATAGCACTGTTTTTGATTATGGTGGACAAGGAGGGGTGGTTATTATTGATGGAGTTCCTGCAGAGGGAGCAAGTATTACAGCTGCAGCTTTTTCAAAATATATTTCTTTTTCAGGCCCATTTCTGACAATTGCTGTTGTTCTTTTTGCAGTATCAACAATGATATCTTGGTCATATTATGGTCTTCAATCATGGATTTATGTTTTTGGAAAAAGTAAAGCTGCTGATTTAACATACAAAATAATATTTCTATTATTTATAGTTATTGGAGCTGCTGGAGATATGTCTTCGGTATGGGGCTTTTCAGATGCAATGATTTTAGGTCTTGTCTTTCCTAATATGATTGGACTCTTCTTTCTCTTCCCAAAAGTTAAGGAAGAGCTTGTTAAGTACACCAATGCAATAGCTGGATTAGTAAAAAAATAGAAATAATCTTTTTTTTTCTATAAGGTTTGTTTTGTTATATTTGCACAAATTATAATTGAAAGGAGGTCGTAAATATGTTAATTATACCAATTAAAGAGGGAGAGAATATTGATAGAGCGTTAAAGCGTTTTAAAAGAAAATTTGATAAAACGGGGGGAATGCGTCAATTAAGAAGTCGTAAGCAGTTTTTAAAGCCTTCTGTAAAAAATCGTGCTAAAATTCAAAAAGCTCAATATATTCAAAATTTAAGGGATCAAGAGAACCAGTAAAGCTGAATAAAAAAATTAAATAAAGGTTGTAACTTTGAACTAAACGCTTCAAGTTTCAACCTTTTTTTTTATGTATTTAGAAAAATTTTTAGATTATGTTTCGTTAGAAAAGAATTATTCTTCACATACAGTTTTAGCCTATAAGAATGATTTAAAAAATTTTTCAATTTTTTCTCTTAACGAGCATAGTGTTTCATCTTTAGATAAGATAGAATATTTCATAATTAGGTCATGGATTGTTGCTTTAATCGAAGAAGGGATATCAAATAGAAGTATTAACAGAAAACTTTCCACCTTAAGATCCTTCTATAAATTTTTAGTAAAAACATCTAGTATTAAGGTTTCTCCAATGGGAGAGCATAAGCCTTTAAAAATTCAAAAAAAAATTCATGTACCATTTTCTGAAGATGAGATTTTTTCTGTTTTAAAAAGTGATTTTTTCTCATCTGATTTTAAAGGTGTTCTTGAAAAATCATTAATCTATATTCTATATTTTACAGGAGCTAGAAGAAGTGAAATTATTGAAATGAATTATAACTCAGTAGATTTAAAACAAGGTGTTCTAAAAGTTCTTGGTAAAAGAAATAAAGAACGATTAATACCCATTCATAATTTATTAAACGAACAGCTTGAACTTTATTTAACCTACAGGATAAAACTTAAAGAATCCTCTAAAATAAAAACATTTTTCTGTTTAGAAAATAGAAAAAAAATCAGTCCAGGATTTGTTTATAAAACCGTAAATACGTACTTTAATATGGTATCATCTAAATCCAAAAAAAGCCCTCATATGCTTCGACACAGTTTTGCAACTCATATGCTAGATCAAGGCGCGGATTTAAACGCTGTTAAAGGCCTTTTAGGCCATTCTAGTGTCGCTGCAACTCAAAACTACACTCATACTAGTATGCAGAAAATAAAAGCTATTTATTCAAAAGCTCATCCAAGAGGAGAAAACAATAAATAATTAAATTTTTAAATATGAAATATAACTTTCAATCTATTAATTTTAATTCAGAATATAAACTGATTGATTTAGCAAAGAAGAGGACAAGTAAGTTGGGCTTGTTTTTCAATAAAATTCTTTCAATTCAGGTATATGCCAAGTTGAAAAATAATACTACACCCTTAAATAAACAAGTAGAACTTATAATTAGTCTTCCTGGAGAACAATTAATTGTAAAAAAAACCTCTTATTCTTTTGAAACTTCTCTTAATTTAGTTTCATCAGCCATAGAAAGATTGCTTAAAAAGCACAAAAAAAAATCAAAAAGCACCTGACAGATTAGAAAAACCCCTGTAGAGATGGATTCTATATTACTGCATGAATTGTGTATCCTAAAGCAACTCCAAGAACAAACATTATTAATCCTTTTAGTGAGAAAAACCACATAAAGTTTTCTTCCCATGAATCAGGAATTAAATTTTTATTAGCATCTTCAAGTTTTCCAGTTCTTGTTGAGTATCCTGCATACCAATAAATAAAAATAACAAGAATTGTTATAAAAATAATGGTAACTAAAAAATCAGTATTCATATTTGTTTAATTTTAAGTAAGTTATGAAAATTTTTATATTTCACAAAATCAATGATTTTTAGATGATAAATATTATTTTTATTTTGTGTTATTTAAATATACACTTAATCTAACAAGAAACCTTTGACGAATTAGTGAAACAAAAAGAAGATTTATTCTCTTTAGCAGAAAAATTAATGTAAGCAATCTTGTCTGCCTTAGACAGACAGGCAGTAGACAAGAACTATTTATTAAGGAAATTCTACAGTATGTTTCTTCTTTTTTCTAATAAAGTATTTTATATTTGCGCCTGTTCATTGAAAATTATAGAAGGAAGGTGCTTTTAAGAAATACGTAAATAAATACGTAAATAGATAGTTATTTTGACTTTTTCAATTCTTTAAAACCTTTCGTAAGTACCATCAATAAAGTAAATGCCGATGTAGCTCAGCTGGCTAGAGCAGCTGATTTGTAATCAGCAGGTCGTGGGTTCGAGTCCCTCCATCGGCTCACACTTTTTTTGGGGAGATACTCAAGCGGCCAACGAGGGCAGACTGTAAATCTGCTGTTTTTAACTTCGCAGGTTCGAATCCTGCTCTCCCCAC